>SVCX01000055.1 GCA_015058145.1 Clostridiales bacterium
TACAAAAGCCCAGTCCAGTACAAGACTGAAATGGGCTTTGTGTGATTTTTTAGACTGTCTACTTTTTGTTGACTAGTTCACGGATCCGCGGCATTTTTTCGTTATGCTTTTTCTTTGACACCCCATCCTGTGACGATCGACAGAATCACGCTGATGAGCAGGAACCCCTGATAGAACAGGAACGGAACGATCGTGATGCTTCCGATGCCCGCGATTCCGGCCGCGATCAGCAGCTGCGCGCCGTAAGGGATGATGCCCTGCCAGATGCAGGAGAAGATGTCCAGTATGGACGCCGTTCTCGCCGGAGAAACGTCGAAGTGTTCGCTGACGTTCTTCGCGAGCGGTCCGGCCATAACGATTGCAACAGTGTTGTTCGCAGTCGCGATATCCATAATCGAAACAAGGAGGCCGATACCGAATTCTCCGCCCCTGCGGCTCTTGAATCCGCGCTGAATCATCTGCAGGATATATTCAAACCCGCCGAACTCTCTCATGAGCGCTCCGATGGATGCGACAAGAATCGTAACGATCATCGTCTCAAACATTCCGGTTGTTCCTTCACCCATAGCGGACATCGCTGTGCTCATAGTCAGAGAGCCCGTGACCAGTCCCATGATCATGCTGAGAATGGCGCCGCATCCGAGAACGATGAACACGTTGATTCCACAGAGGGCTGCAATCAGTACTGCGAAGTACGGAAGCGCCTGCCAGAAGTTGAAGTCGAAATGTCCAATCTCCGCTCCGCCTCCGTTCATGCAGAGGATGACGAGCAGAATCAGCGTCGCAATGGCTGCAGGAAGCGCGATGCGGAAGTTCGCTTTGAACTTCTCCTTCATGGCGATGCCTTGTGTCTTTGTAGCGGCAATCGTCGTATCGCTGATGAAGGAAAGGTTGTCACCGAACATCGCTCCGCCGACGATGGTGCCGATGCACAGCGGCAGGCTGAGCTGCGCGGTCTCCGCGACGCTCATGGCAATCGGCGCGAGAACAGTGATTGTTCCGCAGGAAGTTCCCATCGCCATGGATATGATGCAGGCGATGATGAACAAGCCCGGTACCGCGAAGTTCGCCGGAATGATATCCAGCAGCATGTAAGCTGTGCTGTCCGCGCCGCCGGAAGCTTTGGCAACTCCCGAGAAGGCACCCGCCAGGAGGAAGATGAACAGCATGATCGTGATGTTGTCGTCGCCGATTCCCTTGGCGCAGGCAGTGATCTTCTCATCGAAAGGCAGATCTCTGTTCTGTACAAAGGCAACGGCCAGAGCAACCATGAACGCAACTACGACAGATGTGACGTAGAAGCCCATGCCTCCCTCCACCGGGTTGATGTACTCATAATAAATCCCGCTGCCGAGGTATACTATCAGAAAGATGATGATCGGCAGCAGGGCTAATCCATTTGGTTTTTTCGTTTCCATATTGTCCACACTCCAAGGTCTGTATTTGCTGCGCCCATGCCGGGCGCGCCAGTACATCATATATCAAACCAACCTTGTTGTGAAGAGTTTTTTCTGTTTTCTTTACAATCCTGCCTTGTAAACACGGTCCAGCAGGACTTCATAATCCGCCGCCGTCATCGGCCGCGGATTGCTGCCGTTGGAGCCATTCTGATAGGAAATCTCCGCCAGATACGGGAAGTCCGCCGGATCAGGATCCAGAGACGCGAAGGTCGGAAGCTCGACATCCACAGTCAGCTGCTTCACGAACTCCACTGCTTTCTGCGCGCCTTCTTCCTCCGATACAAAAGCAAGGCCCATTGCTTTCGCAACGCGGGCGTAGCGGTCACGGCAATAGTCCATGTTGTACTCCATGACGTATGGCAGGAAAATCGCGTTGCACGTTCCGTGAGGCAGGTCGTATTTGCTCCCCAGAGATTCTGCGATGCAGTGGACGCTTGCCACGTCGGAGTGGCTGAAGGACATGCCGCCGAGCATGCTGCCCATGAGCATATTGCTGCGCGCTTCCAGATTTGAACCGTCTTTTACCGCCGTCAGCAGATTCTGTGAAATCAGCTCGATCGCATAGAGCGCCGCCGCGTCGCCGATCGGCTCCGAGCACGTCGCTGTAAATCCTTCAATCGCATGCGTGAGCGCATCGACGCCGGTCGCAGCCGTAACGGCAGGCGGAACCGTCAGCGTCAGTTCCGGATCGCAGATGGAGGTATTCGCAGCTGTAAACGGACTCTTGATTGTCATCTTGTAGTGATTCTTCGTATCTGTAATGACCGAAGAAAACGTAATCTCGCTGCCGGTTCCGGCAGTCGTCGGAATCGTAATCAGCGGAGGGCCCGGCAGTTTCGCTGCGGTCTTGCCCTCGTAAGGTTTGATGAATTCCGCATCGTGACCCAGCAGAACGCCCACTGCTTTCGCGCAGTCGATCGGGCTTCCGCCGCCCACGGCGATCATGCTGTCCGCATTGATTTCCCTGGCCTTCCGTGCGCCGTCCTCTGCGTTGACATCCTTCGGGTTCGCTTCAACGCCATCGTAGATTACATATTCAACGCCGGCTTCATCCAGCAATTTTGTCACGATATCAACGATACCCACCTGCCGGATGCCTTTGTCCGTAATGATCAGCGGGCGGCTGCCACCGAGAGCCTTGAGTTCTCCGACCACTTCTTTGACTCTGCCCGGTCCGTAGATGATTTTTGTCGGCAAGGTAAAGTCAAAGGAATCTGTACATCTGTAGTTCATATTTATGTCTCCGTTTCTCCATCCAGTTCGATCTCTGCCGCGAATTCTTCCATGCCACGGATACAGATCTCCGCTACGTCACGGAGCTCCATCCCCAGCATTTCACATCCCTGCTTGATGACCTCGCGGTCACATCCCGCCGCGAATCTCTTATCCTTGAACCTCTTCATGACGCCTTTTGCACCCATGTTATGAATGCCTTCCGGACGCATGCGGGCGTAAGCCTGAATGATTCCGGTAAGTTCGTCCACGGCGAACAGGCTCTTCTCCATATTGGTCAGTGGCTCCACATCCGTGCAGATGCCGTATCCATGAGCCATGATGGCGCGTACGTCTTCCGGATCGACGCCCTCTGCCAGCAGTTCCTGCTCCGTGTGCTGCAGATGCTCCTCCGGATACTTCTCGTAGTCGTAATCGTGCAGATATCCTACCGCCTGCCAGTGTTCTTTGTCCTCGCCGAAGTGCTCGGCCATGGCGCCCATCGCGGCCATAACGTTGGTCGCATGGATGATCAGCGCATGGTCTTTCACCATAGTGCCGTTTATTGCCTTTGCTCTTTCTAATGTAAGCATAGTATTACCTCCCTATTTATATACGGAAAGTTTAACACTTGCTGTACTGATTATGCAATGTCGTTTATAATAATAACGAACTTCAATTAAGGAGGTATCGATCAATGAAAAACGAAATCAGAGGCGAATACAGCAAGTATATTAACGAAACCCGTCGGCCGGTTCCTACTCCAACGAACATCTGCAGACCGGACGGATCCTGCGAATTCGGGACCTTCGACCGGGAATTCGAAGCAATGGATTTCCTGAAGCTCAAGGGCCCGACGCATCTGCCGAACCTGTTCAACCGGCTCAAACTGACGCTCTGGGAAGCCACCGAAGTTCACTTTGAACACGGCGTGCTTCTGGCAGTCGTCTGCGACATGGGTATCTTCGGCAAGACGCTCAACGTCTTCTACGACAAGCGCACCCATAAGACGTACTGTTGGGACAACAACCTGAAGAGCGCCGATACGCAGATCGCTCCAAACCTGCTGAACGGTTCTGTGGCATATGCAGAGACTCCGGTCAGCTTTGTCAGATACGAGAACACCTTCAATGAAGGACGGGCGGATCTTTCGGGCGCGAGCAAAGGCAAGTGCCTGATCACTGACCCGAAGAGCGATAAAACCGCCGTCGCAGCGATGAAGGAAAACATGGGCGAAGCGGAAATCTTCTATGACCTGCACCTGACCAGACTATCGAATCCGAGTATCGCAAGCATCCCGTTTTCGGAAACCAGACCGCGTCCTCTGTACTCCCAGAAGGATTTCTTCAAAGCAGAAGGGTTCCTGACCATCAACGGGGAAAAGATGGAATGCGATGAGAATACCGTCGCCGTCATCGACGACCATAGAGGCTACTACCCGCGGCGCGCCCACTACGACTGGGTGACGACCCTCGGCCGCTATGACTTCAACGGAGAGAAGAAATATCTCGCCTTTAATCTGACCCGCAATCAGTCCATCGATCAGGAAAAATACAATGAGAATATGCTGTGGCTGGAAGGCGCTTCCAGCATTCTGCCGCCGGTCACATTCACGCGCGTTCCGGAAACAAAGGATTTCAAAAACTATGCGGAATGGCTCATCAAAGATGACTACGGCATGGTGGATCTAAAGTTCAAGGTCTTCAGCCTGAATCCGATGATCGTGCACGCTGGCGTCGTCAACATCGACTACTACATCACCTTCGGCGAATTGGAAGGATTCATCCTCGATGAAGCCGGCACAAAATATGATTTGACCGGATGCATGGGAATGGGCGAAGACAAGACCATGCTGCTGTAGAGGGACATCCATGAACAGACCTTATGTGATTTGTCATATGCAGACCTCCATCGACGGCAGAATCAGCGGGAAGTTCTTCTTCACACCTGCCGCCGAAGCTGTATATGAGAGCGACAATGAAATACGCAAAAGCTACAAAGCCGATGCTATCTTGAACGGCGCGGTGACTTGCGCGGAGATCTACGCAGACGGATTTCTGCCGACAAGCCCTAAAGCACGCGAAGCGATGACCCGCGAAGACTATTTAGCCGAACCGCACCTGAACCATTACATCGTCTGCGTGGACACCAAGGGCACCTTGAAATGGAACGGCAATTCCGTCAGTCACAGAGGCGGACCCCCGGCTCACGTAATCGAGGTCCTCACCGAAGATGTGGATGACGGTTATCTGTCCTATCTAAGAGAGCTTGACATCTCATATATCTTCGCAGGAGCAGAGGAACTCGATATCCCCCTCGCCTTGAAGAAACTCAAAACCCTCTTCGGCATTGAGCGCATTCTTCTCACCGGAGGCGGACAGATGAACTGGACCTTTCTTCAGGCGGACTGCCTGGATGAACTGAACATCGTAATCCTGCCGATGGTGGACGGCAACACGAAGTCAGCCGGCATCTTTGACAGACCTGCTTCCGGTGCTTTTGCACCTGCGGGCTTTCAGTTAGCGCAAGTCGAAAAACTCCCCGGAGACGGTCTCTGGCTGAAGTATATCCCTGACACAAAAAATTAAAAGGAACAATTATGGACATCAGAACAATAGAACTAAAGAAGACAATACTGGAAGACAACGACAAAGACGCGGATCTTCTCCGTGAACAGTTGAAAGAAACGAGAACGTTCTACGTAAACGTCATGTCATCTCCGGGTTCCGGCAAGACGACGACTCTCGTCAGCACCATCAAACTGCTGATGAATCCTACAGACGGGAAGCAACCGCTGAAAGTCGGCGTCATGGAAGCGGACATCGACAGCGACGTGGACGCGCACACCATTGCGAATGAAACCGGCGCTGCATCTGTGCAGTTGCATACCGGCGGCATGTGTCATCTGGACGCAGAGATGTCGCGCCAGGGCCTGCGCGAAATTGGATATGAGGATCTGGACCTTGTCTTCCTGGAGAACGTCGGCAATCTGGTATGTCCCGCCGAATTCGATACGGGCGCCCATGCAAAAGCAGTAATACTCTCCGTGCCTGAAGGCGACGACAAGCCTTTGAAGTATCCACTTATGTTTGAGGAAGCGGACGTTGTGCTCGTCACAAAGATCGACGCAATGGAAGCTTTTGATTTTGACCCTGACCGCTTCCGGAAGAATCTGGCTGGGTGCAATCCGGATGCTCCTGTCTTCTTCCTGTCCGGCGTGACTGGTGAAGGAGTTGCGGAGTGGGCGGAGTGGCTTCGCGATAAAGTAGAAAATTTCCTCGATAATCGTTGATTTTCCTAACATAACAAAGCTTGATTGTGATAGAATGAGTAACATATTAGAGCAGTAAACCAAATCTGAAAGGAGAATTTACATATGACTAAGAACATCGACTGGGGCAGCCTCGGATTCCAGTATCAGCCAACTGACTGCAGCGTATCCGCGATCTACAAAGACGGCAAATGGGGTGAACCTGAAATTACTACTGACCACACAGTTCACATCTCAGAGTGCGCATGCGTTCTGCAGTATGCGCAGACTGTTTTTGAAGGACTGAAGGCTTACAGAACTCCGGACGACAAAATCGTTACCTTCCGTCCCGACCTGAACGCGAAGAGAATGATAGATTCAGCTGAAAGACTGGGCATTCCGCCTGTTCCGGAAGATATGTTCATGAAGGCGCTCGACATGTTGGTCAGCAACAATAAGGATTGGGTCCCTCCATACGGAAGCGGCGCTACAATGTACGTCCGTCCGTTCGTATACGGAAGCGGCCCGATGATCAACATTGCGCCTGCAGAGGAATACGAATTCCGCATGATCTGCATGCCGGTAGGACCTTATTTCAAGAGCGGCATCAAGCCTATCGTACTCAAGGTTTCTGATTTCGACAGAGCGGCCCCTCACGGCACAGGCGACATTAAAGCCGGCCTGAACTACGCTATGAGCTTCCACGCTCATGAAGTTGCTCACCAGGAAGGCTTCGCCGAGAACATGTTCCTGGATTCCGGAACGAGAACATACGTCGAAGAAACCGGCGGCGCTAACTTCCTCTTTGTTACAAAGGACGGCAAAATTGTTACGCCAAAGTCCAAATCCAACTCCATCCTTCCTTCGATCACCAGAAGAAGCATGATGGTAGTTGCAAAGGACATCCTAGGCATGGATATCGAGCAGAGAGAAGTTCCGTTCGCGGAAGTTCCTGAGTTCGTGGAATGCGGACTTTGCGGTACTGCTGCTGTAATCGCACCGGTAGGCAAAATCAACGACCACGGCAAGGAAATCTGCTTCGCAAGCGGAATGGACGAGATGGGTCCTGTTCTCAAGAAGCTCTACGATACACTGACCGGAATTCAGATGGGCACCGTCGAAGGACCGGAAGGCTGGATTCACGAGATCAAATAATAATACGCAAAAGCAACAAGAAAGACCGCAGCTGTTTGATATGCTACCTCCCAGGTAGACAGTTGAAATAAAAAAACTGTTTATCTGGGAGGTTTTAGTATGGGAAGATTAACTGCGGAAGAAAAGATATCGGC
>SVCX01000056.1 GCA_015058145.1 Clostridiales bacterium
AGCGCGTATAAGCGATATGAGTACGAGTATTGAGAATTTGAGAAGACTTGCAGAGCGTGATGTGAAGGACCACACCGCGCTCTTCGATTTGTATGTCACAGTGGGGCGCGACATCGACTACCTTTCCATTAAGTTCGGCATCAATCCTGAGGATCTGATCAACCTGCTGGAGGGCTACGGTGAAAAACTGCGCGTCACAGCTGCTGATGTCGCCGCCGATCCGAAACTTGCGACGGCCATCATGGAAGATAAGACCACTGCAAAGGCAATAGAGGAATTTGGGATGGCTCTGGATTATTCCGGCAAAGGCCGTCTGAAGAAGCTTTCCCGCCTTTTGATTGAGGAGTATGTGGAGCACTTCTACCCGGGCATCGCCTCCGAGCACCCGGAGAATGACTGGATTTGCATCGAGGCGTACCTCGACCAGATGCATCCCGGATGGAGAGGGCAGCTGGACGCAGCAGGCGGCAGCGGCACAGCCGACGGAGCAAGCGGTGCCGGCAATGACGGACAGTCTGTGCAAGGCAAAGTCAAGTCCAGCAAGCCGAAGCGCAAAGTCCGCAACAACTTCCGGCTGTACTGAGTTGCAAGAGAGTTTGTACTGATTCGCAAGAGAGTTTGTACTGATTCGCAAGAGACGAATATATGAAGAATCTACTTGGCATGACAATGGAAGAGTTAAAACTGTTTGTCGTTGAGATAGGCGAGAAGCCTTTCCGCGGCAAACAGATTTATAATTGGCTGAATCAGGGCGCCAGAAGTTTCGACGAAATGACCGACCTGTCGAAGGCTCTGCGCGAAAAGCTCAAGGCGGAAGCGCAGATCGGCGGCTGCAGGGCGATTCGGATGCAGGAGGACAAAAGCGACGGTACCTGCAAGATCCTCTTCGAAGCCGAAACGGCGGCAGAAGGCAGTGCAGCGGCAGAAACCGGCGCGGCTGCGTCAGGCAAGCCGGCCGACACCTTCGAAGGCGTCTTCATGCGGTACAGCTATGGGAATTCCCTTTGCGTGTCATCCCAGGTCGGATGCAAGATGGGATGCAAGTTCTGCGCATCGGCGTTGGGTGGATTCGTGCGGAATCTGGACGCCGGCGAGATGCTGGGTCAGGTGCTGGAAGCGGAGCGCGTCACCAGCGGCGCAGGAGCTGCAGACGGCAGAGATGCTGCAGACGGCTCGCGCGAGAAGGTCAGCCGCATCGTCATTATGGGCATGGGCGAACCTTTTGATAACTATGAGAATGTGGCGAAGTTCCTCAGACTGCTGCACGCAGAAGAGGGCAGGAACATGAGCTGGCGTAATATGACGGTGTCGACCAGTGGGCTCATCCCGGGAATCCGGAGGTTCGCGGAAGACTTTCCACAGGTTAATCTGGCCATTTCCCTGCATAGGCTGACAGACGAAGGACGCAGCAGAATCATGCCTGTCAACCGGAAGTATCCGCTTGATCAGCTGCTGGAAGCGGCGCGGGACTATACCGACAAGACACACCGACGAATTACCTTTGAGTATGCGCTCATCGAAGGGGAAAACGACACGGACAAGGACGTAGAGCTGATGATCAAAAGGCTCGGCGGTATGCTTTGTCACGTGAATCTGATTCCGCTGAACAAGGTGGATGAGACAGGCTTCAACGGAACCAGCAGGAAACGGGCGCACGAAATCGCCGAAAGGCTTGAAAATGCTGGCATTCCGGCTACGGTACGGCGTCAGCTGGGCAGCGAAATAGACGGCGCCTGCGGGCAGCTGAGACTGCGTCAGCAGGCGGCCGAAGACCTAGCCGACAGGCGGAAATCGGCTGAATAATGAGGCCGAATTTGAACAATAATCAGACCATCAGACGCAGAATTATAGGTTGCCCGAAAAAGACAGATGGTTTATAATTATGGAAAACTAACGATAAGGTAAGCTAACGATGAATCAATTCACAGGAGGACAAGAGCTATGGTGCAATTGCTTATAGGACACAAAGGGAGTGGCAAGACTAACAAGATGATTCAGATTGCTAATGAGAGCATCAAGACCTGTGATGGCAGCATCATCTTCATTAACAAGAATCACAGACTGATGTACGAGCTTTCATATAGAATCAGAGTTATCTGCATGGAGGATTTCGAGCATATCACGAATATCGATGAGTACATCGGTTTCATCTATGGCATAATTAGTTCAGATCATGATATCGAGACAATTTTCATCGACAGCATCCTGAAGCATGCTGATGTAAGTCTGGGTGATCTGCCGGAGTTCATCGACAGACTCAAAGCCATTTCCGAAATCTATGGCGTTGATTTCGTCGTAAGCGTAAGCGCTGAGAAGGAAGAGATGATCGGCGTAAACTTCGACGGTTGTGAGATTCTGAACTAAGAGGACACACAATAAAAATAGCTAAGAGTGGCGGTGGGTTCACCGCCATTTTTGACGGATAAGCAACGGCTTCAATAAGCAAAGGCAGCAGCCATAAGCAAAGGCAACACAACATATCTGAATGAACAAAGCATATCTATACGTAGTCATAACTGCATTACTGTTCGGAACCATGGAGGTTTCGTGCAAAATCGGCGGAAACGATCTGGACCCGTTCCAGTTGACCTTCCTGCGATTTTTGATCGGCGCGCTGGTGCTTTTGCCATTTGCAGTGAAGCAGATGAAGAGCAGGGGCGTGCGGCTTACAGGCAGGGATCTGCTGGAACTGACGGGTGTGGGAATCCTCGGCGTCACCATCAGCATGAGCCTGTTTCAGATTTCGGTTATGATGTGCAATGCGTCGACGGTATCGGTGCTGATCTGCGTCAACCCGTTCTTCACGATGGTGTTCGCGCACTTCCTGACCAGTGAAAAGCTCAACGGCAGCAAGCTGGTCATCCTGGCGGTGGCTCTCGCCGGTATCATGTTCATGTTCCGTCCGTGGGACATCCAGGAAGGCAATTCCTGGGGCGGTATGCTCCTCATGGTCGTGGCGGCGCTGTTCTTCGGACTCTACACGGTTCTGGGCAAAGTCAGCCAGGAGAAGCTGGGGCCATTCGCCCAGACGAGCATCAGTTTCCTGCTGGGGTCAGCGGCACTGCTTGTGATCATGCTGATCATGGGACGGCCGGTCGCGGCAGGTGTGGCGGACAATGTGCCGATCATTCTTTACACTGGCGTTATGGTCACGGGACTTGGTTACTACTGTTACTTCAAAGCCATTGAGCTGGCGGATGCAGCGACTGGATCCTTCGCCTTCTTCCTGAAACCGGCCATTGCACCGGTCATTGCGGTCATCGTACTCCATGAGACGATTCTGTGGAATACGGTCGCCGGCATCGTCCTGGTGCTGATCGCGTCCCTGCTGAACATTCTGTACCGCAGGAAACTGGCGGATCAGGCGGCCTCGGAGAAAGCCCGCGCAGCACGCGACAATAAGTGATAATAAGAGCATATGATATGTTTACAACAGATGAGATAAAACGAAAATTTGAGAATCACGTTCCCATCGGCGAAAGCTGGGCCCATCACTTCGCGGTGATCTTGCCCCTTGTCGATTTTGCAGATGGGAAGGGACCGCAGATTCTGTATGAGGTGCGGGCCATGAAGCTCGACAGGCAGCCTGGGGAGGTATGCTTTCCGGGCGGACAGATCGAGAAGGGTGAGACACCTGTTGAAGCGGCGCTTCGGGAAACGGAAGAGGAACTGGGTATCTGCAGGGATGACATTGAGATTATCACGGAGCTTGTGACCATCTGCACCAGGGCAGGTTCGCAGATCCACTGCTTCGTCGGCAGCATCGGGGAGGATGCTTTTGCGAATATGGACGTGAGCCGGGCAGAAGTGGCGGAGGTGTTCACGGTTCCGGTGGAGGATTTGCTGAACACGGAGTGTGAAATATACTGGAATCCACTGAAAGAGGTACCAGTTGAGGACTTCCCGTACGACAGAGTTACGAGCGGAGAGGCGTATAAATGGAAAGACGGCAGGGCGCCGGTTCCTGTGTTCGATGTGAACGACAGGATCATTTGGGGCCTGACCGGCAGAATGACGAAGGAATTTCTGGAGGGTTTGACATGAAAAAATCGTTGATAAAGAAAGCGGGAGCATTGATTGCAGGCGGCGTGGTTGCCTTTGCATTTGCGGCGGTGCTGAGCGGATGCACCAATGAAGAGGAAGCACTGCCGGAGGAAAACGTGAAATACGAGATCGCGCTCGTAACGGATGACAGCCTTGTCATGGACGGCGGACACAGTGAGACGGCGTGGAATGCAATCACAGAGTTCGGCGGAACCCACGGCATCTCCCACAAATACTACAAGGCGACAGAGCAGACCGATGCGGCTTTTGAAGACGCAATCAAAACGGCCATCAACAAGGGCGCGAAGGTTGTGATCGTCGACAACAGCGCGATTGCAAAGGCAGTCTACAACATGCAGGAAGTCTATCCGGAAATCAAATTCGTTATGCTGGACGCCTATCCTTATGACCCTGACAATGGGGACATTCTGATTACACAGAACACCGTCGCCGCAGATTTTGACTCTGCGCAGGCAGGATACCTGGCGGGCTATGCGGCTGTCATCGATGGGTCGACGGAATTGGGTTTCATCGGCCAGAGCGGTGCAGAAGATATCAAAGCGTTCGGATACGGATATGTGATGGGTGCTGAGAGAGCAGCCGGTGAGATTGGTACACCTGTAACGATGGATTACAAATACTGTGAAAATGCATCCGACAGGGATGCGGTCTATCAGCAGGCAACGGAGATGTATGATAAGGGCGCCCAGGTGATCTTCGCTGCGGGGCCGAGAATCCAGGAACCAGTCATCGAAGCAGCTGAAGCAAAGGACGGCAAAGTCATTGGAAGTGAAACGGACCAGAGTGTGAAGTCAGATAAGGTTATCACATCTGCAATCTACAACATCCGTGGCGCGCTCAAGGAGATCCTCGGTGATTATGCGAAGGACAGCTTCAAGGGCGGAGAGGTCATTCAGTACAATGCCCACAATGAAGGCGTCAGTCTGGAGCTCAAAAACAACAAGCTCAGCAATCTGACGACCGATCAGTACAAGGAGATTTACGACAATCTGGCCTCTGGTGAGATCAAATTCAACCTTGAGAATATTGAATCCGAGAAGGATATCATCACAGTCAATCTGACATTCAAATAGATTGAAATGGAACGGGGAGACCGGCACAACGCCGGTCTTTTTTTTATTGCGAAAACATGGTATAATTAAGAGCTTTAATTCGTTAAATAGGCATTACGAAAGGGGTTCAGAATGCTTGAGAAATTAAGAGTAAGAAGAGACGTAGTTAAGAATAAAGTAAATAAGAATGACAAGAAACAAAAAGAACCGCGCGACTGGTCTGTTGGTAAGCACAAAGGGTCGACGGATAGTTTCTATGAAAACGGCGAAGCGAAACTGAAAGCAAGAGACCGTATCTCAGAAGAGCTATATATTGAGAATGACGTGAAACGTGGACTTCGTAATTCCAACGGGACAGGTGTTGTCGTCGGCCTGACGCACATCGGCGAGGTCATCGGATACGAAAAGGATGAGCAGGGGAAGAAGGTTCCTCTCGAAGGAAAACTCTACTACAGAGGCTACGATATCGAGGACCTTGTCAATAATGTGCTGCTTGAGAACCGCTTCGGGTTTGAGGAGATTTCCTATCTTCTCATGCTCGGCGAGCTTCCTGCAAAGAAGGATCTGAAACTGTTCAATGATATCCTCGGCGATCACAGAGAGCTGCCGATGGGTTTTGCGCGGGATATGATCCTGACAGCTCCGTCAAATAATGTCATGAACAAGCTGGCGAGAAGTGTGCTGGCTCTGTACAGCTTTGACGATAACCCAGACGATGTGTCTTTGCAGAATGTGCTCCGGCAGTCCATGAGTCTTATGGGATATTTCCCTGCGATCATCTGCTACGCGTACCAGGCGAAGAGCAGTTACTATGATAAGAAGAGCCTGCACCTGCACGATCCGATTCGGGAGCTTTCCACATCAGAAAATATTCTCAGGATGCTCCGCCCGATGGGTGAGTACTCCGATTTGGAAGCGAAGATACTGGATGTCTGCATGATTCTCCATGCGGAGCACGGCGGAGGAAACAACTCATCCTTTACGACCCACCTAATCTCATCCACAGGAACCGATACGTATTCGGCAATCGCAGCTGCAGTAGGCTCGCTCAAAGGCCCGAAGCACGGCGGCGCCAACATCGCGGTCATCAATATGATCAACGATATCAAGGCCCACGTAAGGGACATCAATAAGCGCCCGGCTCTGGATGATTATCTCGTCAAGATTCTGAAGGGGGAAGCCAACGACAGATCGGGACTGGTCTACGGCATGGGACACGCTATTTACACCAAGTCAGATCCTCGTGCGAAGATTCTGAAGGGAATGGCCAAGAAACTGGCGGAATCCAATGACAGAATCGACGACTTCATGCTCTGCGACTACATTGAGCGCCGTACGCCGCAGCTCTTTGCGGAAGTGCACGGCAAGGAGATTCTCATGCCTGCTAATGTGGATCTGTACTCCGGGTTTGTTTACAGCGCGCTGGATATCTCAACAGATGTCGCAACGCCGTTGTTCGCTACCGCAAGGCTGGCCGGCTGGAGTGCCCACCGCCTGGAGGAAATCGTTAACGGCGGCAAGCTCATGCGTCCGGCGTACAATTCCGTTCAGGAAAAACGCGACTACGTCGCCATGGAAGATAGAAAATAGGATGGGAAATGAACGACGAACAATTCAGACTGGCATGTGAAAAAGAACTGAAATACATAGCGAAACAGGAGCGAAAACTGCAAAAGCAGGCCATGAACTCTGATTCTGGCTGGAAGAACGCTCTCGAAAGTCTGATCCCCGAGAAGATCTACATCAACCTCCGGGCTGCCTTTGCGACAGCTTTCAACCTGATTTTTGAAAAGGGTCTCGATGTCATTGAGAAGACCTACAGCAAAGACAGGCTGATGAAGGATTTCGAGAGCAAAGACACGGCGGTGGACAGTATCCAAAGCCGCAGAGAGCTCAGGAAATTCCGCAGCAATGTTTCGTCCTCT
>SVCX01000057.1 GCA_015058145.1 Clostridiales bacterium
CGGCGGATGGGCTAACATCGCCAACGAATATGCGACGAAGAGATACCGCTCCAATCTGATCAACTGGGGCATGGTTCCATTCATCATTCCGTCAGGCGACCTGCCGTTCGCAAACGGTGACTACATCTTCATTCCGCAGCTGCGCGAAGCCATCGCAGAAAAGCTGACGACGATCCCGGCCTATGTGGTCAAGGGTGCAGAGGGATGCTGCGAAGCGTCCTGCTGTAAAGAAGGCGACTGCACGATCGAGCCGTTTGAACTGCAGCTGGGCGAGCTGACGGACGACGAGAGAGAAATCATCCTCAAGGGATGCCTCATCAACTTCAATAGAGTTTAAGCAAAACACAGACGAAGGGAGTGCCTGCGGGCACTCCCTGTTTAAAAGGAATTATATTATAAGAAATCAGGTTTTAAGAAACCATGAATAAAAGGAGACGCGCATGAAGGACGGATACAGCAGAGACACCATTAATCTTGCAGACATTGATATTTTCACCTATAAAGGGACGGGCAGCTTGAACCACGAAAGCACGGGCAATCTGGGACAGGAAGGCGCCGACGGTCTGAACCAGGGCGGTGGAGACGGTGATGTTCTGAACCACGAAGTCATCGACATTTTCAGACACATCAGCAGGATTCCGAGGGAGTCCGGAAATGAGAAGGCGATCAGCGACTGGATCAGAAAATGGGCGGCGTACAAGAACCTGAAGGTAACCCAGGATGACATCTGGAATCTGACTATCTGCAAACCGGCGTCCCCGGGTTATGAGGACCATGCGCCGGTCATGATGCAGGCACACATCGATATGGTCTGCGAGAAGAACAGCGACAGCGACCACAATTTTGAAACAGATCCGATCGAATTCAACTACGATGGTGAGTGGATCACTTCCGCCAGTGGAACGACCCTCGGTGCGGACAATGGCGTCGGCGTGGCAGAGGCGCTGGCTGTGCTGGCTGATGATTCTCTGCAGCATCCGCCGCTCGAGGTCGTGTTCACTGTACAGGAAGAGACGACCTTCGCCGGTGCGGAGACTGTAGATATCAGCGAATTGAAGGCTATGCGGCTGATCAATCTGGACCACGCAGATGAGAGGGAGCTGATCGTGGGAAGCTGCGGCGGCACAGGCGTACGCTTCACAATGCCGATCGAATTCGAGGAGGCTGTTCCGGAAGATGTATCTGCATGGCGCATCCGCGTGACAGGTCTGAAGGGCGGTCACTCCGGTGAGGATATTCACCGGGGCAGAGGCAACGCCATCAACCTGCTTTTGCGTGTGCTTGAAAACTCCAAGCTCCAGACGGTATCCATTACCGGAGGCACAAACCGTCTGGCGATTCCGCGTGAGGCCGAGGCAGTCGTCCTGGCAGAAAACAAAGAGACCATTCTCGAAATCATCAATAATGCAAAGGCGGTCTTCCGCAGAGAGTACAGCGGCGCGGCACCGGATCTGGACATCCTCTGTGAAGAAGCTGAAGCGGCTCCTCCGCTGACCGATGCTGCCTTTGTAAAAATCGCCGCGGCGGTAAGGTTTTATCCGAACGGCATCATGAACATGAACGGCAGCTTCGACGGACTGGTCGAGAGCTCCGACAATATCGGCATCATTTCCACAGAGGGCGGCGTGCTGACGCTCACTTCCGAAGTGCGCGGCGCGTACCGTTCGACGGTGGACGATATCGTGAAGACCATCGACCTGCTGGCGGCTACACTAGGCGCAGGAGTGGAGTATTTCGCGTCCTATGTTCCGTGGGAATTCTCGGCGGATTCCCAACTGCGGAATCTGGCGGTCGATCTCTACAAGGAGATGTTCGGCGGCGAGATGAAACAGCTTGCGCTGCATGCAGGACTCGAATGCGGATTCTTTGCAGAAAAGCGTCCTGGGATGGATATCATCTCCATCGGCCCGGACTGTCAGTATTTCCACTCGCCACAGGAGCGCGTCAGAGTTTCGTCGATCATCAACTCCTACAATTTCCTGAAGGAAATGCTGCGGAGACTGTAGTATAATAAATAAGTAAACTACCGAGTACCGATAAATCAAGGAAACAAACATGGATAGATTTGAACAGTTAAGAACAGATTACGCAAGTCTCGAGCAGCTCACCTCTCCGTACCGCGCTGCCAGTGAAGATAAGGAATTCCAGCACTTCACCGTGGAATGCGCGGCCAGAGTCTGGGGGAAGAGCGGAGCCTACAGCGAAGATTCTGCAAAAGCACTCGAAATCATTGCAGGAAAAATCTACACGGAACAGCAGGTAAGGCTGATCATGGATTCCTTCCAGGGCAGAGTGCAGGGACCGGACGTGCCTCAGTTTTTCAGAAATATGACAGGCCACGACAATGATATCTCCAAGTTCCTGACAGGTTTTAACAGCCTGCTCGTTTCGCTGGCCTCCATCGATGGAGACTTCAATCTCGCGGAAGCCAATGAAGTGCAGCGCATCATGTACAAGTTCTACAGTTTCGGCAGACAGAGAGGCTTCAGCGGTCTGCTGAGTCCTGTCTTCGGCGCTATGGATGAGCTGCTGGGCAGCGTGCCGGACATCAGCGGAATTGGATCGAGCGGCTCAGACAACGGCGGATCCGGCTACGGTTCCGGAGACGGTGGTTCAGGCAGCGCAGGAGGCAGCGGCGGTTCAGGCAGCGCAGGCGATGACTACGGCTCTCTGGATGAGTTCCAGAAAGAGTTGCAGGAGTTGGCAAACAAGAAGCCAAAAGGATCCCGTACACAGGTTTCCGACGGCGGCGTGCCGGGAGAAAAGCAGGCAGAGGCCAAGGAGCCGGAAACACCGAGAAGTCAGGAAGAACTGGACAAGCTGCTGGCGGAGATGGATGAGCTCGTCGGTATGGAGAACATCAAAAGCGACGTCCGCAGTCTGATGAATTTCATCAAGATCGCCAAGCTGAGAGAAGAGCGCGGTCTGAAGAATTCCAAGATGTCCTACCATCTGGTGTTCACAGGCAACCCGGGCACAGGCAAAACCACCATCGCCCGTCTGATTGCATCCCTGTACTACCAGATCGGCGTACTGCCGAAGGGACAGCTTGTAGAAGTCGACAGAGGTCTGCTGGTAGCTGGCTACGTAGGACAGACTGCCATCAAGACACAGAAGGTCATCGACCAGGCCATGGGCGGCGTGCTGTTCATCGATGAAGCATATTCACTCGCAAACAATAAGGATGATGGGTTTGGAATGGAAGCCATCGAGACGATCCTCAAAGCGATGGAAGACCATAGAGATGAGCTGGTGGTCATCGTTGCTGGGTATCCGGATCTGATGCATAAGTTCATCGATTCCAACCCGGGACTGTCATCCAGATTCAATAAATACTTCGAGTTCAAAGACTACAACGGCGATGAACTCCTCGGCATCTTCAACATGTTCTGCAAGAAGAATGGATACACCATCGACGACGAAACAGAGAAGATGCTCAAAGTCAGATTTGACAGCATGTATGAGAATCGCGATGAGAACTTCGGCAACGCCAGAACCATTCGTAACCTCTTCGAGAAAGCCATCGGCGTGCAGGCTGACAGACTGGCCGCGCTTGCGGAAGTGACAGATGATCAGCTGAAACTCATCACAAAGGAAGATCTGGAAGAAGTCATGGGAACAGAAGAGGAATTCGCTGCGGATGCAGCTGAAAAGCTTGCGGAGAATGCCGCCAGGCTGAAAGAACTGGCCGACAGGGCGGAAGCCGATGCGCCTGTCGCAGATTCACTTACAGGATCTCTTGACGACGCGTTCAGAGAAGCAAGCGGCGAGCAGCAGAATGAATCAAGCGACGAATCATTAGATGATACGGGCAGCGAACAGTAATGATATATCTCGATAATGGAGCAACAACGTTTCCGAAACCGGAATGCGTATATCAAGAGACAGACAGATTCGCCCGCGAGGGCGCGGTCAATGCGGGCAGGGGAGCTTACAAAGCCGCCCGCCGGGCCACCGAGATGATTCGCGAGGTCAAAACCGGACTGCTCAGTCTCGTCGATGCCAGGGGTCAGGCCGAGGTGGCGCTGACTCCTTCTGTTACGATTGCTTTGAACCAGATCATTCAGGGACAGAAGTGGAAGGAAGGCATGACTGCTTATGTGTCGCCATATGAGCACAATGCGGTGCTCCGTCCCCTGAAACTCATGGAACAAAAGCATAACATCCGCATTGCGGTGCTCCCGTTGAAGGAAGACCTTTCCATTGATATGGACGGCGTGCGCGATGCCTTTGTGAAGTGTCCGCCGGATTTTGTGGCGGTTACAGCCATCAGCAATGTGACAGGATACGTGCTCCCAGCTGCAGAAATCTTCGCCGAAGCCAAGAAGTACGGTGCGTTTACCGTGCTCGACGCGGCTCAGGCCATGGGACTTTTGCAGATGCGGTTCGCGCAGCTCAAGGCGGATTGTATTGCCTTTGCTGGGCATAAGACATTGTATGCGCCTTTTGGTGTTGCGGGATTCCTCATTAAAAACGGCGTGGATCTGGAGTTGCTTCTGGCAGGCGGCAACGGCATCAAATCGGAGGATCCGAACATGCCGAAATTCATGCCGGAGAAGATGGAGTGCGCCAGTATGGATTCGGTGGCCATCTGCGGACTGCACACTTCCCTCGAGTGGCTGAAGACGGTGAATCCGTGGAAGATCGAAAGTGAGCTGATGGACTATCTCATGCAAAGGCTGCCGGAGGTGGAACAACTGACGATCTACAAAGCGCCGCCGGGTGCGCAGCAAGCAGGCGTTATCAGCATCAACATCAAAGACTTCAGAGCAAATGAGGTGGCGGCCATACTGGACAAAAACGACGACATTGCAGTTCGGGCGGGACACCACTGCGCCGGGCTGATTCACAAATACTTAAAGAACAAGGAATACGACGGGACGATACGCATCAGCCTTGGCGTGTTCAATACGAAAGAAGATATCGATGCGCTCATCGATGGACTGAAGAGCATCGACCGGGAAGCGCTGAAAGGAATCGATGCGGGCATACTCAGAGGAAACTGCTGAGGCGGCGGCCGCAACCGAGGCAGCAGCGACTTCAGTCGAGCGGCGGAAGATGAAATAGGAGGACGAAATGGCTTACGAAAAACTTTTTGAACCGGGCAGAATCGGTACGATGACCATAAAGAACCGCGGCGTGATGGCGCCGATGGGTTCCAATCTGGCGGGAAATGACGGCAACGCCACGGAGCGTCAGATCAGGTATTACCAGGAGCGTGCCAAGGGCGGCATCGGCATGATCGTCAACGAGTACACGGGTGTCGATGATGTGGACAGCATGCCGTCGGTCAACTATTACAGAGTCGCCGGGGATCAGAATTTGGCGGCGGCGGAAGCGCTCGTCGATGCCGTTCATATGTATGACTGCCGCATTGTCGCGCAGCTCCACCACGCAGGTTCCACATCCAATCCTGCGTACACAGGACGGGACAATATCGCGCCGAGCGCTGTGCCGATTGCAGATGGCAAACCGGTGCCGCGGGAGATGACGCTGGAGGATATCAAACGCGTGCAGGGGAAGTTCATCGATGCTGCGGTCAGATGTCATAAAGTCGGATACGATGCAGTGGAGCTCCACGGAGCCCATGGGTATCTGCTGACACAGTTCTTCAACAGATATTACAACCGCAGAACCGATGCATACGGCGGCAGTGTGGAAAACCGCTGCCGGTTCATCGCGGAGATCATCGCGGGAATTCGCGAGAAACTGGGACCGAAGTATCCGATCCTCGTGCGTATGTGCGGAGACGAGATGACGCCGATCGACGGGTTCTTCGATCTCGAGGAAGGGATTGAAATCGCGAAGTATTTGGAGAGTCTGGGCATCGACGCCATCGACATCAGTATGGGAAGCGCCCGGAACGCGGACGCCAACTGCGAGCCGTTCTCCTACAAACCGGGCTGGAAAAAGCACGTGGCAAAGGCATATAAGGAAGCGCTGAACATTCCGGTCATCGCCACGAACACCATCAAAAATCCGGACTTTGCGGAGCAGCTTCTCGAGGAAGGCATCTGTGACTTCGTCGCCATGGGACGGTCTCAGCTGGCGGACCCTCAGTTCATGAATAAGGCAAAGGCAGGAAAAGCCGATCAGATCAGAAAGTGCATCGGATGCCTTTACTGCAGAGAGCGTATTTTAGGAGCAGGTCTTCCGATCCGCTGCGCAGTCAACGCACGGACAGCGCGGGAGATCGAATTCCCGGATTATGAAAATCCGGTCAGAACAAAGTTCGATGGAGCAGGCCGCAAAGTGGCTGTCGTCGGTGCAGGTCCGGCGGGCATGGAAGCAGCCAGAGTGCTGGCGCTCCGCGGATACAGCCCTGTCATCTTCGACAAAGCAGAAAAACCGGGCGGTACGCTGAACATTGCGGACAAACCGCCGTTGAAGGATAAGATCACAGATTTGATTGACTCGATGGTTGCAGAACTGAACGACCTCAACGTGAAGTGGAGACTCGGGGAAGAAGCGACTGTAGAAAATATCAGAGAACTGGAAGCCGATGCGATCGGCGCGCCGAAGCTGGCGGGCGTAGTCGTCGCCTGCGGCGCCGAGCAGGCCATTCCGAATGTGCCGGGTGCAGACAGCCCGTGCGTCGTCACTGCAGAAGACGTGATCACAGGCAAAGCGACCATCGGCGGCGGTGCTGGTGCCGCGGGGAATGCCGCGGTGGATGCCACGGTGGATGCTGCGGTGGATGCCGGCCGCGTCGTCATTATCGGTTCTGGTCTTACCGGGCTGGAGACTGCCGAGATGCTTCTGGCAGAAGGCCACAAGGTTGCCATCGTCGAGATGCTCGACCAGATCGGTCCCGGCATCTTCGGCGCGATCCTGAATGATGAGATGAGCAGGATCACCCCGTACGAACCGGACATCTATCCGGGACACGCCCTGGTATCGATCCAGC
>SVCX01000058.1 GCA_015058145.1 Clostridiales bacterium
TCTTCTTCATAGCGCTCTCCCTCCATTGCAGAACTGTAATACTTTCTTTCTTATATTTTATCCCACGATTATGCAAAAAAACAAGCGCAAATATGCATTTTGGCATATTGCGCTTGTTATATCAGCGACGAGGCGCTGGCAGGACGCCCGCCTCGTTAGAACAGGCTCCGCAGGATTGCATTAATCTCCCACGTACGGCGTGTTGAATCTCTCTTCAAAGGCTTTCGACAGTTCGTCGACGACAGACGGATGCGCGATGCTGATCAGGGCGCGGGCGCGCTCTCTGAGGGTTTTGCCTTTCATCCTGGCGATGCCGTACTCTGTGATGATGTAATCCACGTCGTAACGGTTGGTCGTGACCGCTGCGCCTTCCGTGATGTACGGAACGATCTTGGAGATGACCGTACCGTCCCTCTTTGTCGTAATGGAAGGCATGGCGATGATGGAAATGCCTTTGCCGTCTTCCGCTCTCGATGCGCCGCGGACGAAGTCCACCTGCCCGCCGACGCCGGAGAACTGTTTCGTGCCGATGGAGGCTGCGACAACCTGTCCCATGAAGTCCACCTGCAGGGCTGAGTTGATGGAGACCATCTTGTTGTTCTTGGCAATGACCGTCGGGTCGTTGACGTAGTCAACCGGCCGCAGCATGAGCATCGGATTGTGATCCGCGAAATCGTAGAGCCGTTTCGTCCCCATCAGGAAGGTGACGACGATCTGCCCTTTGTGCAGCGTCTTCTCGGAACAGTCGATGACGCCCGCTTCAACCAGATCCAGCACGCCGTCGGCGATCATTTCCGAGTGGATGCCCAGATGCTTGTGATTCTTGAGGGACGCCAGTACCGCGTCCGGAATGGCTCCGATACCGAGCTGCAGCGTGGATCCGTCTTCAATCAGGGACGCACAGTACTCGCCGATGGCCATTTCCACATCGCCGACGACTGGCGGCTGGGATTCCATCAGCGGCATATCCATCTCGACGATGGCGTCCAGCTGGCTGACGTGAATATGTGTGTCGCCATAGGCGAACGGCATGTTCTTGTTGACCTGGGCGATAACGGTCTTGGCGGAGCGCACCGCCTGGAATGTATATCCTGATTCGACGCCCAGATTGCAGTATCCCCACTGGTCCGGCGGCGAGACCATGACCAGGCATACGTCGAAATTCAGTATGCCTCTGCGCATCCAGATCGGCAGTTCGGAGAAGTAGACCGGGATGACGTCGCCGTTGCCGTGGGCGATACTGTTTCTCGTTCCGGCTCCGAAGAAGATGCCGTCAAAGGTGAAGTTGTCTTTGTACTCCGGATTCGTGTACTCGCCCTTGCCCAGAGAGACCATATGGGTGATGTGCACGCCTCGGTAGGCGTCGTGATTTGCGACCATCGCATCGATCAATCCTTCCGGCTCACAGATGCAGTGACCGAAGATCACGTGGTCGTGTGACTTAATCAGTTTCACGGCTTCTTCCGCCGTCGTTAATCTTTCCTTATATACTTCCTGCCAGTTCATCGGGGTTCCTACCATCTCTGCCATTGCTGCATCCTCCTGTTCTATGTGCAACGTTAAGATCTTTCCTGATGCTTTCATGATAATGCAAAAGCCTCAAAGTCTATATGTGTTTTATCGATTTATCACAATAAATAATGCAAAAACGCAAAAAGAGGCTTCCCCTTCGGGAAGCCTCGCTGTATCGCTTTTGCAATACTATTATCTTATGGTTTCGGTGTAGGAATCTGGAAATCTGAATCCAGGAAGCCTTCTCGCGCAAGCAGCTGCTTGATGACCTCGATGTCTGCAAGGGTGTCCTCGCTCTCGCGATTGTAAATGCTCTCCTCGATATTATCGAAGGCCTCCGCGCAGATGCCCAGCGTCTCCTTGATCTTGGCCATGGTTTCAGGGGATCCGTCGCCCTTTCTGTACTTCTCGATCAGATCCAGTGTTCTCGGAAGATACGTCTCGTCAAACTTCCTGACAATATCCATCTTCTCCAGCTCCGGATTCTCTTTGAGTTTCTTCTCAATCTTGCCGATGGATCCCGACAGTTCGAACAGGCAGTCCCTCATCTCCTCATCACTGATCTCCAATACAGCCTGTCGTATTGTCTTGATACTGTCGCTTTCATTTCGAATCTTCTCCTGAGCCTTTTTGCGCTTGATGGCCTCTTCGACCGGTTCGAGCGGCTTGCCCGTGCCGAACTCCGTCATGACGAGAAGATCGTTGTGGATGTCTATGTACGCTCCCAGGTTTTCTCTCGGACCGATCAGAAACTTCTTGTCGATCATGAACTGAAGGTCTTTGACGACCTTATCCTTCGGATAACCTGTGTTCTGAGCGATATAATCCAGAGACGTGTTGCCCTCCCAGTTTATGAGCGCTTCATAGTTGCTCCACTTTGTCTGTCTGCGTTTAATCGTGACGTGAAGCAGGATGGCCAGGATGATCCAAAGCATGGTAAGTCCGGCGGTCACCATAACATCCAGCATCGAGCCGGCGCCAAAAATGCTCATTGCCGACAATATCGCTGCTGCAATCGCTCCGTACTTGCCAAGCTTGAGGCCCAGACTGTTCCTGGCATTCCGGATGGAACGCAGTTCGTCGCTGGTCAGCCTCTTCTCCGCTGGATTTTCTCTTCTTCTTGTATCGTATTCAAAGGCCATTTACTGTTCTCCGAAATTGCTGTTACGCATTGATTGGTCCAGTCTGCGTCAGTCTCTCCTTCAGCTGGTTTTCGATATTGGTCAACTCAAGCTCAGCTTCTCTGCGCTTCTGTCTTCCCTCGTCCTGAATTCTGATGAGGTCATCCAGCGTAGCAATGAGTTCTTCATTGGTGTGCTTGAGGGTTTCCATATCCACGATGCCTCTCTCGTTCTCTGTCGCGATTTCGACTGTGGACGTATGGAGCATCTCTGCATTCTCCTTCAGGATCTCATTGGTGGCATTGCTTACCATCTGCTGCGCCTTGATGGCTTCCTTTGAATGCGCCATGCCGAGGGCGATGACCATCTGGTTCTTCCAGAGCGGCAGCGTGTTCACCAGCGTCGAATTGATCTTATCGGAAAGGACGACCGCATTGGTCTGCACCAGTCTGATCTGCGGTGCGTTCTGCAGGCAGATTGCTCTGGTCAAGTCCAGATCGTAGAGCTTTTTCTCAAATCTCTCGCACATACCTGCGAAATCGTTTGCCGCCTGTGCGTCTTCGGCCAGACCCGTTTCTGCTGCTTTTGCTCTGAGGGCAGGAAGTTCTTCCTTGTACGCCTTGTCCAGAGCGATACGGCCAGCGGCGATGTACATAGTGAGTTCTTTGAAGTAAGCCTTGTTGTTCTCAAACAGTCTCTCCTGAATCGCGACGTCTTTGAGCAGTGTCTCCTGATGCTTCTCCAACTCTTTGGCGATTGTGTCAACGTTCGCTTCCACTTTGCTGTAGTGGGCTTTGATCTTCTCTGCCTGATTGGCGCCTCTGTTGAACAGAGCTTTGAGGCCCTTCTCCTCCGTTGGGTTGGTTTTGAGGTCGGCAACTAATTTGGAAAGAGTCTCACCAATCTCATCGATGTCTCTGGCGCGCACATGCTCCAGCGCGGATTCTGAGAAATCGGACAGTCTCTTCTGCGCTCCTGCGCCATATGAGATGATAAGATTCGAATCATGCAGATTGATCTTCTCCGAGAACTCATTGATCTGCTTCATTTCCTCTTCTGAGAACTGCTTGAGCCTGAATTCTTCAGCCTCCTGTGACGCGACAGCCTGCGCGGTCGGTGCATCCTCGACGTTTTCAAGAGATTCCAGTGATAAAACGGGAGCGATTACTTCCTGTTCCATTACATCCGTCATTGAATCTGCCATTTCGTTCCTCCTTATTCAAAATCAAAATCTGATCCCAGTAACCCTTCTCTCTCGAAGGTCTGTTTCAGTACTTCTATATCGATGAGCGTGTCTTCGTCTTCACGCTTGTAGACTTTATCTTTGATGTTGCTGTATGCGACAGCGCAGGTGTTCAGCATGCCCTTGATCTCCAGAATGGCATCTGATCCCGCGTCTTCGCGTCTGAGTTTGTCCACCAGTTCCACCGTCTTCGGAAGGTAGATTTCTCTGAGCTGCCGGATGCTGTCGTTATTCTTCAGATCCGGATTGCGTTTGATCTGCCTGCTGATCTTCCGGATGGAATCCTCGATGCTCTTCATGGATTGGATCACGTCAGGATCCGAAATCTTCGCCTCAGCCAATTCAAGCAGGTCCGCATAGGCTTCCTCGTCCGCTGCAGCCGGCTCATCGGCCGCGGCTTCTTCCTTCGCCTCTTCCTCTTCGCGTCTTGCCGCTTCTTCCACAGGTTCCAGCGGCACGCCGTCCTTCATCATGACAAGTATATCATACTCGCCGTTGAGATAGGCGCTGTTGTTTCCGTTCTCGTCCCGGAAGAATCCGTTGTTGATCATCTCCTGGATATCCTTCGTCACATCGTTGAGCGGAATTCCCGTCTTGCGGGCAATCATGCGCAGGGAGGTGTTCCCGTTCGGGTTGATGAACGTGTCATATTTGTTCCACTTCGTCACGTTCTTCCTCGTGTGCCTGATCAGCCACGCGCCGAGAATCGCCATAATCAGCGGCAGTATAGTTTGCTGAATCCCCTGCAGCGGAGAGTAGTTGAAGGCGTACATATTGCTGAACAGATCCATCACACCGATGAACAGACAAATCCATCCGACAATCATGCTCGTACGCCCGGTTCTCTTGTTTTGTATCTTCTTCTTTTCTTTTTCTATTTCTGCTTTACTCATTTCCCCTGCCTCTTTTTCATGAATATGTTTTATGCTCTTATTTTACTAGCATGAAGGCAAAATGGCAAAAACTTTACTACCCATATGGTATAATCTTTTTGTTCATTATCAAACAATCACAGGAACGAGGTAAATCATGGCAGGCAAAAGCAAGACGGCGGGTGCCCCCGAAAACAGATATAAGACAAAGCGCAAGGAGATGGGATGGTCGAGAGAGGCCGCTGCCTTCGAGCTTCACATGTCCGACGATAAGCTCGAGCGCATTGAAAACGGCAAGCAGCTTCCGTCGCCAAAGGACGTTCTGGATATGTCAGACGCCTACAATTCACCGGAGTTGTGCAATTATTTCTGCAACAAGGACTGTGAAATCGGTCGTCACTACGTTCCCGAGGTGCCTGATTCGCAGCTGCCGGATATCATTCTGCGCCTTCTGGCTTCCGTCAACGACTTCAGCGACATGGAAAAACAGCTCATCCGCATCACTGCGGACGGCGTCATTGATCCGGATGAGATTCCAGATCTGGTTAAAGTGCAGCACACCCTGGAGGAACTGTCCATCATGATCGAGGCGCTTCAGCTGCGCATCGAGAAGAAAATCGATGAAGGTGAAATAGACGGGGCGGTCTACGAGGAGGCCTTCAACAGACTCGGCAAGCTATTCTGACCCGTTGCCCGGTGCGGCAGCTTCCACATTTCCTCCCGAGTCGATGAGTTTCTGCTTTTCCGCCCGCGGCAGGTGCTTGATCTGCCACTCGCGGCGCATAGCCTCTTCCTTCGTTTCATAGGTCTCATAGTACGCCAACGCGACCGGCCTTCTGGCCCGGGTGTACTTACTCCCCGATCCATCATTGTGACTGGCGATCCGTTTTTCCAGGTCGTTGGTCCAGCCCGTGTAATAGGTGCCGTCGCTGCAGCGAAGGATATATGTGTAACAGAATTGCTTCTTCTCACTCATAACCGTATTATACCTTTTTTCTCCTGTGAATCCCACCCGGCGTCTCCTTTGCCTACTGGCAAAAAAGGAACCGTGCTACATTTTCGCTCCCCGGATGTAAATATGTATCACTTTCCACACCAGATCGACTAAAAAAACTGCTTCGGAGGAAGACGGCTTCATTGAAAGATTACTTTTTTATATGTTTCGTATGAATAAGTAATCCTTTCCCCGCTCGACGCCTTTTGAAAGGAGTAAAAGTGTTACTTTTTTTACTTTTGCACGCCAATATGTAGCACTGTTCCTTTTCAAAATAACTTAAATAATGCCTCTCCGGCTGTATCAGCAAGAAGAGGCATTTTATGGTGCGCCCGACAGGACTTGAACCTGCATGCTTTCGCACTGGAACCTAAATCCAGCGTGTCTGCCAATTCCACCACAGGCGCATATGTCTGCCGCCGCGCGGCATGATGTATTATAGCACAGATCGTCCCGTTCCGCACAGGGCACGCACCCGTCAGCGTTTGCGGACTTTGATGTTCGAGTTCAGCATTCCGCCTCGCTTGATGATGTC
>SVCX01000059.1 GCA_015058145.1 Clostridiales bacterium
CGACAGCGAAATATTATGTGAATGTTTCTGACGAAGAAAAAGCTCGGGCAATTGAGAAACTTGCGGTAAATTTAGCTATCCCGTGTTAGAAAGTGTGGGAAAGATGTGGGAAAAAATGAAAAATCGTTGATTTTTTAAAAAATAAAAAGGCCCGAAATCGTTGAAATTTCAAGCCTTTTGGCACCCCCACTCGGAATCGAACCAAGAACTAATCTTTAGGAGAGATTTGTTATATCCATTTAACTATGAGGGCTTATAGGGGCGGCAGTAGTCTGCCGCCTCGCATATACTAACATATCGGTCTATCAGTGTCAAAGCAAAAGCACCTGTCGCGGAGGCTTCGTCACTCTCGTCAGTAGATGATGATTCTGGTTCCGTTCTTGCAGTTGTTGTAAATCCATTTGGCGTTATTGATGTTGAGCCGGATGCATCCATGAGATAGATTCTTACCCAGCGCACCACTGATGACAGACGACTTGCTATACGGTTTATATAGAATCGAATGGAAATAATACTCGTACTGAATTCTTGTCGCATACCAGACGGAGTACCCTAACGACTCGCCGAAGTGAGGCACTTTGCCTTTCACTTTGAACGATCCCTTTATCGTTGGTGTTGCCTTTGCGCCCGTTGTACATTTCCAGTAACTCTTCAGCGCCCATTTTCCACTCTTTTTCTTATATATACAGACTCTGTTCTTCGTGCAGTCGACAGCAATCAGGTATTTGGTTCCGCTTGAAGCGTTTTTGACTTTTTTCCACATCTTCTTGCTGCAGCCGCTCCTGTTGCCGGATTTGTTATAGTAATAATAATTGCCGTCAATCTTAATCGTTTTGTCTTTTATACACACTCCATTTTTGTAGTATTTATTACCTACAACGCCGGTCGTCTTGACTTTGCTGCTGTATGTGCACCAGTCGCCGTATGTCGTCCTCCCGTTCTCGGTGTTGTATGGTCTGACTCTGAAGTAATACGTCTTTTTATTCTTCAACTTGCCGACGGACGCGCTGACACCGCTGAGCTTATACTTCATCGGGTCTTTGAATTTGCTGCTGGCAGATACCTGGAGTTCATAGCCTGTGCAGCTCACTTTTTTCCACGTTACGACAACCTTAGGTGGTTTGCTTTTAACCATCGTGATCGCCGTAGCTTTTGGTTTCGGCAGCAGAATTGTGAAGTTCGCGCTCTTGCTGCCTTTCGCAAATCTGACTCCTGTGCTGAAAACCGCTGTAACGGTTGCCGTCCCGGCATTGGTGTTGTTTGAATACTTCAGAGTGTAATCGGTCCCCTTGATCAGCGTCTCCGATCCATACTTCAGAACCGGGTTCGGCGTGATGGCTTTTCCTGTTTTGTAATAGCTTGTTTTGGTGAGCGTCATCGTGACCTTGCTAAGATCGATCGGCACGGGTTTCGCCGTAATTGTGAAATCCACGCTTATTTCGCCTTCTTCAAATCTTCCGTCCGCTCCAAATATAGCAGTCACTGTCGCTGCTCCTGGAGTGATGTTGTTCGAATACTTCAAAATATAGTCGGTCCCTTCGACCAACTGCTCCTCGCCGTACATCAAAACAGGCTTCGGCTCTATCGCTGATCCGGTCTCTTCATACGTTGTCTGCCCGAGATCCATCGTAACCTCTTCCAGGTTTATTGGATTCTCTTGCGGCTCTTTTGACCCTTCATCATCTGCTGCAAAAGCAACACATGTCATCGTCAGAAGCAAAAGCATCACAAACGCGATTTTCCTCATTGCTGTCTCCTTCATTTCAGTCATCGTTTTCTTTAGCCGTCTTTATTATATCAGCATATCTCGAAAAAACAGTCCTCTTATCGGCACTTTTTTCGTGTTTACTGGACTATTTTAGTCCAGATTGCATTTTTGATGTTTTTTTGCCGATTGCTCTATACAAGATACTGTGGTGTGTTATATAATCACTATGCACAAAAGCACCAAATCATGTGGTGCAGACAGGTGCGGGAATAGGAGGAAATAAAATGTCAGTCGTAATCACAGGGAATGCAGACCCGAAAGAAGCACAGGCTTACGTAGAATATCTTGAAGAAAAGTACAACAGAAAGCTGAACAAGCTGGACATCAACATTGACGGTGAATACGCCGATCTGAGCTACGAGTTCTCACATGTCCCATTTGAGAGAATCAGAAGGATCACCGGATATCTGGTAGGAACCATGGATCATTGGAATGACGCCAAGACGGCGGAAGAAAGAGACCGAGTGAAGCACTCACTGGGCGACGAGGACAAGATGGAAACGCTCTCCTAAGCGGGCTGTTTCAGAGCGACATTTCTATAGATTCCAATAAAAAAGCATCGCATCTCCATTTGTATCGATGGAGATGGGATGCTTTTGCATTTTAGTGATCCATTCTTAGTAGACGTATACTTTCGGCAGTCTCTGCCCGAACGCGCAGGCGATCTCGTAGTTGATGGTACCTGTCGCGTTGGCAATGTCGTCTGCGGAAATCTCATAGATGCCGTCCTTGCCCATCACTGTGACTTCGTCACCGATGCGTACGTACGGAACGTTCGTTACGTCGATCATGCACTGGTCCATGCAGATGTTTCCTGTGATCGGCGCCTTCACACCGTTTACGATGACCTCCGCCTTTGAGGAGTACGGGCGAGGATAGCCGTCTGCGTAGCCGAGCGGAATCGTCGCGATGATGCTGTCCTTCTGAGCGGTCCACTTACGGCCGTAGCTGATGGATGTACCTGCCGGAACTTTCTTCAGATGAACGATGCTCGCCTTGACGCTCATAACCGGCCTGATTTCGAATTTGCTTCTATCTACCTCATCTGACGGATACAGTCCGTAGAGGATGATGCCGGGACGAACCTGATTGTAGTGCGCAGTCGGTATTTCCATGATCGCCGCGCTGTTGGCGAGAGCTCTCATCGGAAGAACAATGTCTTCCTTCATAAGCGCCTTGTAGAATCCGGCGTATCTGTTCTCCTGCATATGAGCGTAATTCTTGTCGGCCGCGTCTGCCGTCGCAAAGTGTGAAAACAGCCCAACCAGTTTCAGATTCTGCAGTGTTGTGATCATCTTGACGTCTTCAACGGATGAAGGATCTTCCGGATTGTAGCCGATTCTTCCCATGCCGGTATCGACGGCGATGTAGCACTCCAGCGTTTTTCCCGCCTTGCGCGCTGCGTTATTGATTGCCTCCGCATTGGTGTAGCTGCAGACGACCGGCGTCAGGTCGTACTCCGCAAGAACGTCTGCAAATGGTTCCGGCGTCAGTCCCAGAATGAGAATCTGTTCTGTTGTATATCCCGCCTTACGGAGTTTGATGGCTTCCGAAAGTGTCGCTACTCCGAAGGAGGACACTCCGTTCGACTTGAGAACGGAGGCGCACTTGACGGAACCGTGACCGTAGCCGTCAGCTTTGATGATGCCAGTGATCTTCTTGTCCATGCCGACCTTCTCTTTGATCTGTTTGATGTTGAAATCCAGATTGGAAAGATTGATTTCGGCCCATGCGGCTCTCATTGTTTCTTTGTACATCTTATAATTAGTCCTTTCAGTTTATAAAAACGGATAATAAAAAAACAGCGCTACAATCCCAATGGCGTTAACCCCCTTAGGATTATAGCACTTTCCTGTCTGGTGTGAAAGGGGTTCCATGCAGTGCGTTCATTTCAGATACGCGCTGTATTCCTGGAACTGACTGCAAATCGTTTCCGTGTTGTGACTGTCGCTGGACAGAATGAACCGCCCGCCTTTCGCCGCGATATAGTCGCGGATCGGTTTTGCCGGATAAGCATCCCGGCGGTAGCCCCTCGACATACCGCCCGTGTTGATTTCAAAAGGAACGCCTGTCTCAAGCAGTTTGTCGACCGCCTTCTGCCATGCTGCGATGTAACGCGGATGACCCTCGTCAAAGAGCGCGCCCGCGGATCCCCCTTCTCCGCCTTTGTTGTACTTGGTGATGAGGTCGAAATGACCGATGATGTCCGCGCCTGTATACTCGCAGACCACGGCTTCTGTCTCATAGTATTTCTCAATCATGGCGTACACGTCGCCGCCGAAGCATCGCTCTACGATGTCCATCCAGATCTCCCGGCTCTCATCGATTATCTCGATTCCGCCGCACCGTTCTCTGCAGTCGATATAGTGGACGGAGCCAATCACATAATCCCAGTTTCGGGTCGGATTTCCGGCAAGGCAATCCTGCTCCACGCCGCACAGAATCTCAAGTCGTCCTGCGTACTCCTCTGACAGCAAGCGCACTTCTTCCTCGTAGGCCGCTTCATCCTCCGGCAGCATGCAGTAACTCTCATCGTAAGGCGTGTAGCCGTGTCCGGACAGACCGAATGCTTTCAGTCCTTTCTCCGCGGCGGCACCCACCATCTCCGCAGGAGTGTTGTTTCCGTCGCAGTAGTTCGTGTGGGCGTGAAAGTCCGCCAGTCCATTTCGATTCAGTTCCCCGTATTTCTCCAGCAGCATCTATCTTTCTCCTGTTCAACGATTAGGTCATCTTCTCTTGCTTCACTTTTTGGTCGATTACGTGACGGGACGCCAGTTCGGATTTGATATCGTCCAGCGAAATCCCCGCTTCAACCATGAGCACCATCACATGATAAGCCAGATCGGCGATTTCGTAAATGGTCTCCGCTTTGTCCTCCGCCTTCGCAGCGATGATTACTTCCGTGGATTCCTCGCCGACTTTCTTCAAAATCTTGTCGAGGCCCTTCTCGAAGAGATAGGTCGTATACGATCCCTCCTTCCCTTCGGTCTTGCGTCCGCGAATCAGATCCATGAGTCCCTCGTAAGAGAATGGTTCTTCCTCTGCTTCCAACACTGGGTAGTCAAAACACGACCAGGTTCCCAGATGACAGGCCGGGCCATCCGGCTTCACTTTCACAACCAACGCGTCCCGGTCGCAATCTGCTGTGATGGACACGATGTGCTGGTAGTTGCCGCTGGTCTCTCCCTTGAGCCAGAGCTCCTGGCGCGATCTGCTCCAGAAACAGGTCAGCCGTTTTTCCAGAGAAATCCTAAGACTCTCTTCATTCATATATGCCAATGTGAGCACCTGATTTGTGTCCGCATCGACTACGATCGCGGGCACCAGCCCCTTCTCATCAAACTTAATGTCTTCTACCTTTACCATTTCTGTCTCCTCGCCGGCGTCAGATTCGCGCCGGTATTCCTGCCTTTGCCATTGCTTCTTTCAGATCCGCGATTTCAACTTCCCTGAAGTGGAAGATGCTCGCCGCCAGGCCCGCGTCGATCTCCGGAATCTCTGTGAAGAGTTCGATGAAGTCCTCGATGCATCCTGCCCCGCCCGAGGCGATGACAGGAACGCTGACCGCATCGCATACCGCTTTCAGAAGCGGAATGTCAAACCCCTTCTTAACGCCGTCAGTATCGATGGAGTTGACCACCACTTCCCCGGCACCCATATCCACGCAGCGGCGAATCCATTCGATGGCTTCCATGCCGGTGTTCTCCCTTCCGCCTTTCGCGAACACTCTATAGACCCCGTCTATGAGGGAGATGTCCGCCGACAGGACCACGCACTGGTCGCCATACAGTCTGGCCGCTTCACTGATGATCGATGGGTTGCGGATGGCGCCCGAATTGACGCTGACTTTATCTGCGCCGCATTTGAGAACTCGATCGAAGTCCTCGATCGTACTGATGCCGCCGCCTACCGTAAGTGGAATGAATACATTGGCCGCAGTCTCCGTCAAAATTTCAGTGAACAGTTTCCGCCCGTCGCTGGACGCGGTGATATCATAAAAGACCAGCTCGTCCGCTCCCGCATCTGTATAGAACTTCGCCAGTTCCACCGGGGAGGAAACGTCGTTCAGATCTTTGAATTTTGTTCCCTTGACGACTCTGCCGTCCTTGACGTCCAGACAAGGGATGATTCTCTTCGTTATCATTTGCTACCTCTGTTTACCTGCAACTTCTATCGCTTCACTCAGATCAATGGCGCCTGTGTAATAGGCCTTGCCGATGATGGCCCCGTAGAGTCCGCGGGCT
>SVCX01000060.1 GCA_015058145.1 Clostridiales bacterium
CGCGCAAAGGCTGTTGTGGCAGTTGGTCAGCACGTACGGAATCGGGAACTTCTCCAGTCCGGAAGCTCTCGCCGTCTGGATGATGCCGACGAAAGTGATGTCGTGGGACGTCATCTTGTCGAACTTGATCTGGAGTTTTTCCATGTTGCCGGACGTGTTGTGAGCCTTCAGAATGCCGTATGCCATCGTGCCCTTCGCCGCCTCGGCTTTATCCGCGGTGACGCCTTTGCCCGCCAGTTTCGCGGCCGCCTCACCGTTGTCTTCTATAATCTCCGTACCGTTCAGTAAATAGATTCCATTCTCATATAGTTTCATATTATTCCTCCGTATGCCTTTGCCCGGCAACCCGCCGGTATCACTACTTACAGCCATTATAGCATTTATCCGACATGTGTGGTAACAAGAATACAATGGTAGTACAACACATTTCTTACAATGGCAGCAAAAGTTTTCTAATCAATCTTTTGATACTTTCGGCATCACTGATATCGCTCTCAAAGGACCAGGTAAATTCATTGCTCGCCACAGGCCTTCCCTTGATTTCTATCACTGTGAAGCCGTGGTAATCATTGAGTCTTTGCAGCGCATTATCCGCATAGTGATCTATTTGAAAAGCACCGAGATGTTCATGTACGGTAATGCCTCCAAGGAAATTCGGCGTTTTGAAATCAGCAAAATATGTGTCTTTGAAAGGCGCTCCCTTGTTCCCATCCGTGATGATTCGCACCAGATCATCACTTCGATATGGTAGGCCAATTACTTCCAGCGAGGTGCCGATGATTGCTTCCGACTTTGAGCGCACCCAAATGCCGCTTGATGTCTGCATCGTCAGACTGTCCCGATTATAGGGATTCGGCGTATATGGTTCATCGATCCACTCATTCTGTTCTTTGGTGAACAGAAGATGCGAAAGATCAATCTCCACATTGGCGAACCTCTCGAGTCTCTTCTTCATTTGAAAATCATAATACGCCTCTTCCGAATTTCCTGCTACTCGCTCCAGCATCTTCAACCTGTGTTCTAAGGCTTTTATGCTGCTCGTGAGGATTCCTCGCCGCGCAAGGTTCTGAATGCGTTCTGGTTCTCCTGAAATTGACGATTCCCTCTCCGACCCGCGCTCCTTGTATCCGAAATAACACTTCTCGCCCTTCTTCCGGATGCGCAGTTGCCCTGCTTCGCAAAGAGCCAGTTCCTGTTTCATAGAATCAAGCACACCCTGTTCCCTGCGGATTGTGTCGCGTAGCAATTCAGACGTCAATTGAAGAAACGAATACTGCGACAACCCCCTGCAGTTCCTTGCTGCGTCACGTGCAGTTCTAATCTGATTATTATGTTCTCCCATTGTTACCCATTCCCCTTTCTGCAGCTGTAAATTATTGTTAATTATGGATAATATAGTATGCTTTCGTTTTGCCGTCAAGTGCAATCCTTCTTTGTTTTCTCCCTATTTGGATATTATCTGATTTTGTCGTAATGGTTTCTCTGAAATAAGCCTGTCCTCATAAAAAAGAGAATAATCACAGGGATTATTCTCTTTAATTCTCATGTATGGCTCAAAAAGGAGAAATTCTTCGCTGATATTTGCGTTTTTATATGCTTTTTTCTCTTTTTTTCGCTATTGTGAATGGTTTTGCCCACATATTCTCCCTTATCATGCAAAAGCTCCAAATAAGGGGAAATGCTTGGGCCGGAGCACCTCAACACTGCGCTGGAGTGTCTCAGCACCCTTCGCATTGCGCTATTTTATTTCTCTTTGATCTTTCCGTTCTCACGGACAAAGTCGAGGACCTTGTCTCTGAGCGGCTGGGTCTCGTAGTGGTTCGCCTTTACCCAATCCTTGACGCTCATCTCCGTGGCCTTCTCGAATTCCTCTTCGGTCATGTCGGAGTTCTCCAGAATTTCGTCATAGAAGTCCTGCTTGTCTTTGCGTGTAACTTTGATGCCTTCCTTCTCAGCGATTGCGTGGAGGATGAGTTTCTCCTTCACGGACTCCTTGGCCGCCGCCTTGTACTGCTCCTCGGTGATGCCCATCTGTGCCGGGCTGGTGCCGTACTGCTCCGCCATCCGGTCGTACTGAATCTTCACGGCCTCGATTTCATCTTTCACCAGACCCTTCGGATACTTCTTAATCTTGCTCTTCTCCAGAACCTTTGACCAAAGTGTTTCCTCAAGTTCAGATTCCGCTGTCTCACGAGCCTCTTTCTCCAGCTCCTCCTTCACGGCCTTCTCATAGGATGACTTCTTATAGTACTTGGATGTCTTCCGGATGAACTTGTTATCATACTTGTAGGTGATCTTCTCCTTCTTGCTGCGGATGGTCACCTCGAACTCCGCGTCCTTCCCTGCCAGATTTTCTGCCTGGTAGTCCTTCGGGAATGTCACGTTGATCGTGCACGTCTCCCCGATTTTCTTGCCGATCAGGGACTTCTCGAATCCCGGTATCATAGTGCCGGAGCCGATCTCCAGTTTCTGTTTCTCCGCAGATCCGCCGTCGAACTTAACCCCGTCGATTCTGCCTTCGTAATCGATGATGATCGTGTCGCCGTCCTTGACCTTACCCTTCTTGATGGTCTTGGTCTCAGCCGCGTCCTTCACGCGCTGATCGATCTCTGCCTGCACTTCTTTCTTGGTGATTTCTTTGACGTCCAGCGTGCCCTTCAGCTCCTTGTACTTGCCGAGTTCCACGACCTTGTCGTAGTTGATCTTGCTATAAGCGTCAACATGGGCGTAGATGATGATTCCCGCAGCGGCCAGCACCATGGCGACGATGATCGCCGTCATGATCCAGGTGCTCTTCTTCACCTTTCTGTACCATGGAATTTTAACTTCTTCGATAACTTTTCTCTTCTTTGACATTTTTCCCCTCGTTTGTTTTTTATAGTGTCTGATGCTTTTGCATCTTTTGCTATTGTACCAAGAACTCGGCAGATTGTCATCATATTAACCGCGCGGATGCCGGTTCGATGTGATATAATCGGTACATAATAATTCACAACAATCATTCAGGAGACAGATACATGAAGAAAAAGTTACTAGTTGCCACGCTGACTGCAGTCATGGCTTTCGGGACCATCAGTCTGAGCGGTTGCGAGACCGCCACGGACAACACCGGTACCCTCTCGGAGTCGGCGGATGAAGTCTTTGCGAAAGAAATGACGGAGACCCTCGCCTACGACGAGAGCCTCAACGATCCGGACACTCTGTTCCGCGGCGCGGGCAGTGATTCGGAACACGCGACGGCAGATTACATCGTCAGCCAGTTTGAAGCCATCGGCCTGCAGGACGTCACAAAAGATGAAGTCATCGTCGACGGCTGGCAGACCGGCGAAAGTTACATGAAGGTCGGCGACATCGACGTTCAGGATCTGGTTCCGTACCAGGCCACAGGCACTCACGCGCCGGACGGCAAGGCCTACCCGGTTTCGATTCGGGACCTGAACCAGTGGGGTGACGGCGACACCGAGAAAGAGATCGACGCCGACTGGTCGAAGATGGAACTCGTAGACGTGGGCACCGGCACCGCGGCGGAATATGAAGACGTGGACGTAGAAGGAAAAATCGTTCTCGTCGCTGTGAACCAGTGGACGGAGTACTGGATCGATTCCCCATACACGGAGGCCTTCTACCACGGCGCGGCGGCGGTCATCAGCTATCAGTACGATGAAGACGGCGCTGGCTACGGCATGTACGACCTCATCGGCAACGAGGAGAACTGCGATACCATCAACGTGCAGGACATCTGCGAGAAAGACCTGATTCCTTGCGGCGCGATTTCGCCGAAGGATGCGGCGGCAATCAAGGCCAAGATGAAAGCGGACAACACCAACACCCTATCTGACGTCAACCTGAAGCTGACCTGCGAAGTCAAGAAAGACACCAAGGCGTACAACGTCCTCGGCAAAATCCCTGGTCAGGGAAACACGGGCCAGCGGATTCTGATCGGCGGACACTACGATAAATACCACGGCGGCGTCAACGACGACTGCACCGCCGTCGCTCTGTCGACAGCCATCGGCAAAGCCATCATCGACTCCGGTTATCAGCCGCGCAACGACATCTATATCGTCGCGCACTGCTCGGAGGAATGGGGACGTTCCGGCGCGGCGGACGACTGGGCCATGGGCTCCTGGGAAGAGATCACGGAAGTGCATCCTGACTGGCAGGGCTCCACGCTGGCGTTCATCAACTTCGAGATGCCGGCCATCAAGTCCGGACAGAAGAAGGGTCAGATCCAGACCAGCTACGAATTCAACACCATGATTCAGAAACTCCTCGATTCGGACGCTCTGAACGGCTCTTACTATGAGGAAGGCGTGGAAATCGTAAACGACCACAACATGGGTATGAGCGACTGCATCTCCTACCAGGAGAATGGCGTTCCGACCATCATCAACAAACCTGACTTCGACGAACCAAAGAAAGGTGACGTGAGCACAAGCAAAAGCTGGTTTATGGACCGCTACCACACGAAGTACGACGACATGAGCACTTATTCATCTCAGCTCATGACTTATGACATCGTACTCTACGGAACCATTGCGGAATACATCGACAGCCACCCTGCCCTCGAGCTCGACCTGACGTCCCGGTGCGACGCTCTCGAGGCAATGATCGACGGCGTCGAGGCGCACCTGCCGGAAGACAGTGCGGACCTCGTCAAGGAATACAAAGACAGTCTGGCGAAGATGCGCGAAGCGGGCGCTGCCCAGCTGAAGAAAGCGCAGGATCTGAACAACCAGTATGATGAAGCTGTCGCAGACGGCGGAAACACGGATACCTTTACCAAACTGTCCGAACAGGGCGTGAAGCTCAACAAGGTCACCCTGAAGGGCTTCGCACAGATGGAAGATGAGCTCATGGGCATCATCGGTTCCGATACCAATATGGCGTACCACGTGACCGCTTCCGCCACCATGGACGGATACGCGTCCGTCATCAAGGACCTGGAGGCAGGCAAAGTGACTACGGACGGCGAGGACTGCACTCTCGCCCGCATCGCGGGACTGGGCGGTTTCTCGGAATTCACTGCCATGGGATTCAGCAAATACTCCTATGACAGTCTGCAGGCTTCCATCAACTGCGATGAAGTGACCGACACCTGGGGCTTCGAAAAGGCCGTCAAAGTGCGCGATACCTACGACGCGACCGCGAACGTCATGGCCCAGATGGAAGCGGACAATCCGGACTACAGCTCCTCCATCAGCATCTATCAGGCCGCCTACGATGAAATGCAGGCCGACCTGGTCGCAGCCCTCGAGAAGGAAATCGCGGGCATGCAGGCAGTGGCGAAGACGTATAAATAGGTTGATCAGTCGAATCATAGGAAAGACCGGCGCAATGCCGGTCTTTTTTTCGATGTAACTTGGAAAACAGAGACTTTTTCTCCGTTTTGAAGCTATAATCCCAAATAAAGAGAATAACGATGTCAGGTCGCCATCTGATAGATGGCAATCCCTGCTCCGTACGCCGCGAACAGAATCAAAGGCACCATGCCCATGTAGAAACCCTTCATCGGTTCCAGATTGTAGTACATCAGATAGCAGATCATTCCCGCTGCCGCCGCGATGATGGCGAGGGCGGCAAGAACAACTGCGGCAATTACGCTCCAGTGTCCGCCGCCGTGCATGGTATTGATGATGCACAGCTGCATGCAGATCCAGAACACGATCAGCATCAGTTCCGTTGTGACCTGTCGGTGCATGACCACATTCGTCACAACCAGCAGGATCATATAGGCCGCCGCGCAGGCTCCGATGATGAAGAGGTTGCCCACGCCGCCCGCAGCATGATCTGCAACATGAGACGCCGCTTCCTTCGCACTCTGACATCCCATGATCACAAAGGACAGCCCCGCGACGCCGCACAGAGCGGTCACCGCGAAGGGTATAATCTTCGCAATTCCAGGCGCGGAATAACCCGGCCGGAAGGCCAGGCTC
>SVCX01000061.1 GCA_015058145.1 Clostridiales bacterium
ATGCCTTTATCTGAGTCCTGTATTCGAAGCCTATTCCAACCATAAATACGACACGGGAGACTATGAGAAAATCGACCCGATGTTCGGAACAGAAGACGACTTTCGCGCGCTCTGCGAGAGTGCTGCTGAATATGGTATCCGCGTCATATGCGACGGCGTCTTCGCCCACACGGGATCCGATTCCAAGTATTTCGATAAATACGGGCACTACGGCGGCAGCGGCGCCTACGAGAACCCGGACTCCCCTTACCGCAGCTGGTACTACTTCCATGAGGATGGAACCTATGACTGCTGGTGGGATTTCCAAACGCTGCCGAAACTGAACAAGCACGACCCGAGCTACATCGAGTACATCACCGGGGAAAACGGCATCGTGCGGAGGTGGCTTCGCGCGGGCGCCAGCGGTTGGCGTCTCGATGTTGCGGATGAACTTCCGAACGAATTCCTCGACGCCCTGGTCCGCGCCGCAAAAGCAGAAAAAAGCGATTCGCTCATCGTCGGAGAGGTCTGGGAGGACGCCTCCAACAAGATCGCTTACGAGGAACGAAAGAACTACTTCGAGGGCAATCGCCTCGATGCGGTCATGAACTATCCGTTCAAAGACGGAATCGTGGACTTTGTCAGACACGGCAATGCCGCTGGACTGGCGCAGACTGTCGAATCAATCGTCGAAAATTACCCGCCGGAGGTTTTGCACAGTCTGATGAATGTTCTCGGCACCCATGACAGCGTGAGAATCATCACAGCCTTGGCCGGCGTTGAGTTGGGCTCGGATCCACCAAGAGATATGCAGGCGCAGATTCGCATGAACGATTCGGAATGGGCTCTTGGAATTCATCGGCTGAAGATTGCTTCCCTGATACAGATGACCCTGCCCGGCGTCCCATGCATCTACTACGGTGACGAAGCCGGCACGGAAGGATATAAGGATCCGTTCAACCGAACCTGCTATCCATGGGGGCATGAAAACCCTCCTCTTCTCAGTTGGTACAAGAAGATTACCAAAATCCGTTCGGACCATGACGTGTACCGCTGCGGAGCTTACAGAACGCTCATGGCCGGCGACGGGTTCTATGCCTTTGCGCGATCCGGCGCAGAAGATAGTTCCGATGCCGAATCTATGGTTACCGCCGTCAACTGCGGCGAACATGAACACCATCTCCCGTTGGAAGGTCAATGGATTGATCTTCTGACCGGACTGACTTACGACGGAACCATCACCATACATCCAGGGGACGCCCTGCTTTTGGAAAGGAGTTAATAATATGGATTACAACAGAGAATATGAACGTTGGCTTCAGAGCGACGTTGTCGACGAAACGACAAAGGAAGAACTCCGCGCCATCGCCGGAAATGAGAAGGAAATCGAGGGCCGCTTCAGCAAGCCTCTTGACTTCGGAACAGCAGGACTGCGCGGGATTATGTGCGCGGGTCTGTTCGGCATGAACGTCTACACGGTCCGTTATGCGACCCAGGGACTTGCCGACCTGATCAAAAGCAGCAGCGAAGAAGGCAAGAGCGGCGTGACGATTTCCCACGATTCCAGAAACAACAGCGACCTGTTCGCTCGTGAGGCTGCAGGCGTTCTGGCTGCCAACGGCATCCACGTTTACTTCTTTGAAAGCCTACGTCCTACGCCGGAGCTGTCTTTCGCTCTCCGGGAAACTGGATCCATCGCAGGAATCAACGTTACCGCAAGCCACAACCCGAAGGAGTACAACGGCTACAAAGTCTACTGGGCCGACGGCGCGCAGCTCCCTCCGGAACATGCGGCCGAAGTTGCCGACTCCATGAAGAAGAGCGACATCTTCGAGGACGTCAAGACGATGGATTTCGCAAAAGCAGAAGAAGCCGGGTTTATCACGATCCTTGGGAAAGAAATGGACGAGAAGTATCTCGCCTGTGTTCTCGAACAGTCCGCGAGCGCAGCTTCCGTCAAAGAAGCCGCGGATTTCAAACTGATTTATACGCCGCTTCACGGAACAGGCTACCAGCTCGTTCCCGAGGTGCTCAAACGTCTGGGTGCGAAAAACATCATCACTGTACCGGAGCAGATGATCATTGACGGAGATTTCCCGACCGTCGCTTCACCAAATCCGGACAACATCGGAACCTTCAAGCTGGCGATTGAACTGGCCAAAGAACATGACGCTAACCTCATCATCGGAACAGATCCGGACGGCGACCGCTGCGGCGCAGTAGTTAGAAACGGGGATGCGTTCATCATGCTGACCGGCAATCAGCTTGGCGTGCTGCTTTTGGATTATCTGATTCAGGCGAAGAAGGAAGCCGGCACCCTCGCAGCCAACAGCGCCGCCGTGAAGAGCGTCGTATCAACACCGATGGCTAACGCCATCTGCGAAGCGAACGACGTGGCGATCATCGAAGTCCTCACCGGTTTCAAGTACATCGGTGAGAAGATCAAGGAATGGGAGGCGAATGGGGAGCACACGTTCCTCTTCGGCTTTGAGGAGAGCAACGGATACCTGAGCGGCACCTACGCCCGCGACAAGGACGCCATCGTCGCATCCATGCTCCTGTGCGAAATGGCCTGCTACTACGCATGCAAAGGCATGACTCTCTATCAGGTCCTTCAGGAGATGTACAACAAGTACGGCTTCTTTAAGGAGGAAGTCATCTCCATACAGTTCGAGGGGTTCGATGCGTCGGACAAGATGGCTGCTGTCATGAAGCAGCTTCGCGCAGAGCCGCCAGCAGAAATCGGATTCCCAATCGAAAAGATCCGCGATTACAGCAGCGGTCTGATTACGGATATCGCAACAGGCGCCACAGCACCGACGGGACTTCCTGCTGCTAACATGCTGTTCTACGAATTGGCCGGCGGTTCGAAAGCTATCATACGCCCTTCCGGCACGGAGCCAAAGGTAAAACTCTACCTCATGGCGCAGGGCGATGACGCCGCGGGCTGCGACAGCGCGTTGGGCGCAATGAAAGAGGCGATGCTGCGCCTGGTCAAAGCGTAACACCGCCTGTTCTCACATCACAAAGAATTAACGATTATATATGGCAGTTGCCTCTCTGATGGCGGCTGCCAGTTTTTCATGAAACGCGCCTTCCTCCATCTGCCAGCGCCAGTTTCCTTCGGCGACGCCCGGCACGTTGATTCGCGCCTCGCTGCCCAGCAGCAGATAATCCTGCATCGGGATGATGGACAGCTCACACCGGCTGCTCAGAGCCAGTTCCACCAGACCCTTCACCGCTGTCGCAGGATCCATGATCTCATCCGGCTGCGCCGCGCCATCGGATAGTCCGGCTTTCTCCCGCAGATACCAGGAGACGAACCGTTTCTTCCATTCTTCCGCTTTCTCATACCATCCCATGGTTGTGTCGTTGTCGTGAGTACCGGTATAGATGACGGAGTTGTCCGTATCGTAATTCATCGGCAGGTAGACGTTCTCCTCGCTGGTGTCGAAGGCGAACTGAAGCACCTTCATGCCGGGGTATCCTGCCTGAGCCATCATATCCTTCACCTCGTCTGTCAGATAACCCAGGTCCTCCGCGATGAATCTGCATTCGCCCAGCGCTTCCTTCACTGCGCTGAACAGTTCCATGCCCGGGCCCTTCTCCCAGTGCCCGTCTCTTGGGTCTTCTGTTTCATAAGGAATTGCGAAATAGGACTCAAATCCCCGCATGTGATCCAATCTGACAACGTCAAAGAACCGGAGCTGCTGCCTGATTCTTCTAATCCACCAGTCATAGTTCTGCGCCTTATGAGCGCTCCAGTCGTAAACAGGATTCCCCCAGCACTGACCTTCGGATGTGAAAGAATCCGGCGGTGCGCCTGCTTCAAACCCCTGCTCATTTCCAACTCCAATCTGGAAGAGTTCCGGATGCGCCCAGCAATCGGCGCTTTCGAACGCCGTGTAGTAAGGGATATCACCGATGAGTTCCACGCCTTTCGCATGGGCGTACCTCTTAAGTCTATCCCACTCCTCGAAGAACTCATACTGCGTCCATCTATAGAATTGAATCTCATCGGACAGCATGACGGACCATTTGGCCAGTTCCCCTGTCCGTCTGTCTCGCAGGCCTTCCTCCCACAGGGACCAGTCGCCATCGTCATAATACGCAGCGAGGGCCGAGTAGAGCGCGTAATCATCCAGCCAGTCGCCTTCCATTCTGCAGAAAGCCAGGAAGTGGAGTTCCGCCTCTTCATCTTCAGACAGTTTGCCGCGAAAAACGCGGAAGGCCTTTTTGAGAAGTTCTCTCCTGCGCTCCATCCTCTCCTCCCAGGTTATTACCGCACTGTCAAATGGCGCGAGATCCTGATCGGACAATAGCCCTTTGTCCCGGAGACGCTCCAGAGAGATCAGCAGCGGCTCACCGGCAAAGCCGGATCCGGATTGATACGGACAGTATTCTTTGTTCACCGGTCCGATCGGCAGGACCTGCCAATAACGCTGCCCCGCCTCATGCAGCCTGTCTATGAAATTGTAGGCTTCCGAATCAAGGTCGCCCGCGCCGTACCTGGACGGAAGGGAGAATATCGGAAGCAGGATTCCGCTCGCTCTCATCGATTGTGTCCTCCTTTTTCAGATGGAGATATTTTAACATATCTTCCCTTTATTTCATAAAAGTATGTTCAAACAGACTTTAATTTGTTGTATACTAGTATATAGTGTTGATAACAATTATTATTGGACAACAAGGAGGTAATTAGAGAATGAGAAGAAAGAACTTGCTGCTCACTCTCGCAGCGGCTGCAACCGTTGTGCTGATGGCTTTGCTTATGGCAGGCTGCGGCGAAACGTCAGAGGAGCCTGAACCGACTACTGAGGCAGCGCAGACAACTCACGCCGTATCAGGCCTTGTTGAGGATCTTTCCAACGGTAACCTCTCGGTATACACCGAAGCTGCTGAAGATCTCACATTCAACATTGAGAACGCTGCAATCGAATCAGAAGACGGCATCAAACAGGGTGATACCGCAACCGTTGAGTATGAAGGAGAAATCTCCAACGGCGATACTTCCGGATGCAAAGTCCTGAAAGTAATTGACGTCGCCGGGGCTGAGACCACCATCGAGGGTAAGGTCGAGTCCATCGGCAGCGACAATACCGTTACCATCTCCAGCAACGGCAAGAAGTACAGCTTCAAAGCAAACGATTCCCAGAAGGGCGCTATCAAGACAGGCGAAACCGTTAAGGTCAAATACGCCGGCGTCATTGATGGCGACGATACCAGCCATGCTTACGTAAGAGCCATGGAAGTCGCCGAAAAGACTGAGCCGACAGAGACGACCGCAAATGCAGTTGCAGTCAAGGCTGTAAACGAAACTGTATGGGCATCCGCGGACGTCAACGTCAGAGCAGACGCCAGCACTTCTTCCGACAAGATTGCGACCGTCAAGAAAGGGCAGAAACTTACGAGAACCGGCGTGCTGAGCAACGGATGGAGCAGAGTCACGTACAAAGACAAAGACAGATTCATCGCTTCCAGTTACCTGACCACAAAGGATCCGGCAAAGAAGGCGACGAAGGCTACGGAAACAAAGACAAAGGCTACAGAAACAAAAGCTACGGAAACAAAGACGAAGGCTACAGAAACAAAAGCTACGGAAACAAAGACCGAGACTAAGACTGAAACAGATACTGTAACCGAAACGGATCCTCCAACGGAGACAGATCCTCCAACGGAGACTGACCCTCCAACGGAAACAGATCCTCCAACAGAGACAGATCCTCCAACAGAGACTGACCCTCCAACGGAAACAGATCCTCCGGAACCTGCAACGCTAACTGCGAAAGGTGTGGTAAAAGACATCAGCGGAAGTTCCATCACACTTGAGAACGGCGAAAA
>SVCX01000008.1 GCA_015058145.1 Clostridiales bacterium
GCTCCAACCACTGGTGATGTCACCTTGGTGAGCAGCCATGCCAGTGATACTTCTGTCATGCTGACCCCGTGCTTCTCAGCGAGTTCCGCCACGCGGCCTATAATCACATTATCCTGCTCCGCTGTGGCATCGTACTTGAACTTCGCATAGCTATCTTCTTCAGCACGTTTCGTCCCGCCCTCTCCTGGCAGTCTCGAAAGTCTGCCGCTGGCCAAAGCGCTGTACGGCGTGAGTGCGATGTTCTCTTCTTCACAGTACGGCACCATTTCACGCTCTTCCTCGCGAAAAATCAGATTGTAATGTCCTTGTATGGAAACGAACTTCGCAAATCCTTCCTTCTCTGCCAGGGCGTTTGCCTTAGCGAGCTGCCAGGCGAAACAGTTGGAGATGCCGATGTATCTCGTCTTGCCTGCCCTCACGGCACGATTCAATCCATCCATAATATCTTCAATTGGGGTGTTCCAGTCCCACATGTGATAGATGTACAAATCAACGTACTCCATCCCGAGGTTCTGAAGGCTGGTGTTGATCATATTCTCTATGTGTTGCTGACCGCTGATGCCTTGTTCAATTTCTTCCAGTGTGCGGGGAAGGAATTTCGTCGCAACGACTACTTCATCACGCTTTGCAAAGTCATTCAGCGCGCGTCCAACATACTGCTCGCTGGTACCGCTCTGATACCCAATCGCTGTGTCGTAGAAGTTGACGCCGAGATCAAGGCCGCGCTTTATTATCTCTCTCGAATGCTCCTCATCGAGCGTCCAGCTGTGCTGACCTCTTGCTGCGTCGCCGAACCCCATGCATCCCATGCAGATGCGTGATACATTCAAATCTGAATTGCCAAGCTTTGTATATTTCATCTGTCCACGCTCCTTTACATTGCACTTTCAAGCCAGTTTTTGATTACGGACTCATTCGGACGGTTGATCTGAACGCCGTCTGCCCATTTCACATTTCCACTGACATTCTTATGAAGTGCAGTGTCGCTTCTGCCGACTCCGCTTCCGCCGGATGTGCAGAACGGAAGAATCGTCTTTCCCGAGAAGTCATAGCGCTCAAGGAACGTTTCTATGATTCGCGGTGCTACTCCCCACCAGATTGGGAATCCAATGATTACTGTGTCGTATGAATCCATGTCTGTCACATCATTTGCAATCTCCGGTCTTGCAGAAGGATCGTTCATCTCAATACTACTGCGGCTTTTCTTGTCCATATACAAGCGCACCGCCAAAGTCCGCAACGAAAAAAGCACCGTAACAGTCGTTCAGCATGTCTTTTCTCAGTTTATCAATATCAATCATCGCCTCACCAGTCCCATATGTGTTATTTCTCCAAACTGTGTTGATCAAGCAGAAAATCCAGTAAGCCAATTACCAGGATCCCATCCTCTGTATGCCATGGTATCATGCTGCCTTTAACAACAATTATCTTTTTAAAGCTGTCACTGATATTATTGAGCGGCCGGCTTTCCTGACTTGTCTTCTCTGGTGTGTCCAGATTTAATGCGGACTGAATGTAATATCGATTACTCCCCTGATTACAAATAAAATCAACTTCAGTCTGTATCCGTTTATTCCCTTCACGTATCTCAACAACACCAACGTCAACATTATAACCTCGTACGAGGAGTTCATTGTAGATTGCGTTTTCCATCAGATGTGATTCTTCCTGCTGCCTGAAATTCAGACGAGCATTTCGAAGACCCAGGTCTGCAAAATAGTACTTTTGTGGGGTATTAATGTATTTCTTGCCCTTCACATCATAGCGTAAGGCCTTTTTTATGATAAACGCATCTTCCAGATAGTTCAGGTATGAATTGATTGTATTGATGGACAGTTCTTTTGTGCCTTTGCTTTTGAAGGTATCATATATTTTTTGAGGATTAGTCAGAGAGCCTACTGAAGAAGCGAGAAGATTGACCAATGCGTCCAGTACATCCAGCCTTTTGATCTGATTACGATCAACGATATCAGTAAAGTAGGTCTGATTGAAAAGGCCTTTGAGGTATTCCATCTTATCCGAATCGGTTTTTCGAGAAAGCATCAATGGCATCCCTCCGAAAGTAAGATATTCATTCCAGCATTCAAGTTTATCTCCACCAACAGCATTATAGAATTCCGAAAAAGATAATGGCTGTAGATGGATCTGGTCACCTCTGCCCCGAAATTCTGTTATAACATCAGATGACAAAAACTTTGAGTTACTTCCCGTAATATACACATCGATATTGCCATCATAAAGAAGTCCGTTGAGAACTGATTCGAAATCTGATACAAGCTGTACTTCATCCAGAATCAGATAATACTGCTTATTGTCTTTGATCAGAGAATGGATATATTCATCAAAAGCTTCAGGGTCAGTATGATACTTCTTATTGGAAATACGATCCAGTTCGATTTTTATGATATGATCCTTCGGAACGCCTGATTCAAGCAGATAATTCCTGAACATTGGATCCAGCAAGTACGATTTCCCACATCTGCGTATACCGGTCACAATTTTAATAAGCCCATTAGTCCTTCGATCAATAAGCTTCTGTAAATAATGGTCTCGTTTGATTTCCTTCATTCTGCACCCCGATGAATATATTTGCCAATAATGTCACTATTCTTCAACCAAACTATATCATGTCAGACAGGATTGGTCAATGTGCTTACTGAATATTTTTGCCGTGATCGGCATATTTCTTCATTTTGAATCATTACTAGAAATGTGGCCGGAAGTGTGTTACAAAAATTTGACGATTCCTTGATTTTGTTGAAACTATATGTATAAGCCAAACAAGGTACCTTCAAGTGAGCTCCCCTTTTTCATGGCTTTCGAGGGGTATCTTCGTACTGTTTTAGTTATTCTTGGTCGCTTCCACTCTCTGTAACTTCCCAATATCCACCTCTGTCGGATCCGTGTCTAACTAGTCTTCCGCTAATGTCAACTTTTTGACCGTTCAGAGGTCTTTCGGAAGAAACAGGCGAAGTTTTTTCGGGATTTGGCCCAGAGGCAAAAAGGCCAAATGCGGGCCAAAAAAAGGCCAAAACCGGGGATATGATACGATAATCTGCGATAAGTTACGACAACTTGCCGGAAACACAAAAAAGCCCTGGAAATGCAGTATTCCCAAGGCTTTCAGGGTTTTTCCAAACAAGTATTGTCGAAAAAGTTACTTTTTCATCTGCATAGTTACTTTTTGATCTGGTGTTCCTCCCGCTAAATCCCGGTTTGTGCTTATCCGTTCCATCACTTATTCTAGACCAGCACATCTTCTCTGCGCACTATTTCCCCCGGTTGTAGAACAAGGAATTGCTCGCCCCAATCACCCCGAAACAGTTTCTCCAAAAGATACATTCCGCCGTTCACATACTCGAGGTCTGCCGCAAGCCAGTCCGCGTCTTCCTGCACTGCGCTTTTGTATTCGTCGCTTCTGCAATTGTTGATTCCTGTGTCGATGATCGTCATCATGTTGTAAAGCTTTTGCCAGTCTTTGTGGTATCGTGCTTTTGTAGCGGCATCGACCTGGGCGGTCATGCGTTCGAAAATGCCTTTGAATGATTCGGGCTTTTTATCTCGTACGTACAGATGATCAGGCTGTTTCAAGTTGCTTATGACACTGTCCCCTGTCTGCAGCAGAATCGATATGCAGTCATCGATTTTAGGTATGACTAGTGTCTGACTGGCTGAGATGCCTTCCCAGGAACCACCGCAATAGCCCATGGCAATGAGCACCGTATCTGCACCCTCCGGCAGCTTTTGAAATGCTTCTCTGATATGCTCCCGCATCTCATTTGGATCCCGGTGAAAAAGCTTATTCAGATATATGACCGGGTGATTTGTGCCCGCTCTGCTTTGTGCAGCGTCCACATAGTCCTGCAGGGTGCTGCATGCGATAATGACCTTCATAATCATTTCCCTCGTAAACCGATTTCAGTGTTTTTATATTAACAAAAAAGCCTCTGCGGCGAAAGATGTTCCGCATGTTTCCCTGCAAAAGCAAAAGCCCCGAGATTGAATATCCAGGGGCTTTTGTATATAGCTTGTTTCGAATGATTGGCTTAGCCTTTGATTTGAAAAGTTAGCCTTTTAGTTACTTCTTCATCTGAAAAGTTAACCTTTAATCTGTGCTGCAACTTCTTCTGCGAAGTTTTCTTCCTTCTTCTCGATGCCTTCGCCGACTTCGAATCTGATCACCTTCGTCAGCTTCAGATCCTTGTCAACAGTTCCCAGGTACTGAGCAACCGTCTGCTTGCCATCTTCTGCTCTTACATAAGTCTGATCGAGCAGGCAGGATTCCTTCAGCTGCTTGGACACACGGCCTTCAACCAGACCCTTGAAGATCTTATTCTCGGCGATTTCCATCTTAGCGGCAATCGCGAGACCAGCCAGCTTCGTCTTCGCTTCTTCTGAGAGGAAGTTCGGCAGATAGTTGAAGTTGAACTTCTTGTCTGCTCTCTTCTCTGCCAGAATATCAACATCTTCCTGAGACCATACGCCGCCAACCTTGTCGAGGAGTCCGTTCAGGATCGGCTTCGGAAGTGTGAACGGATCGTTCAGAGCGCTCTCCAGAGTGATCTTTCTGATGTTAGCCAGCTCATCCTCGGAGATTTCGTCTCTGCTTACATACTGTGGGTTCATTGCTGCAACCTGCATCGCGATGTTCTTCAGGGCAGTCTTGTTCTCATCATTGTCCGCACCGTCAGCAGCGACGATAACGCCGATGTTTCCGCCGCCGTGGATGTAGGAAGCCAGAACTTCTCCGGATGCCTTGTCGATTCTTCTGACTGACATGTTCTCGCCGATCTTAGCGATAAGAGCTGTCAGAGCTTCGCCGACTGTTGATCCTTCGAAAGCCATCGCCTTGAATGCATCCATGTCGTTGCTTTCTGCATCCAGAGCCAGCTTAGCCAGACCTTCTACGAATCCGATGAACTCATCGTTCTTCGCAACGAAGTCAGTCTCTGAGTTGACCTCAACAATTGCAGCTGTTTTGCCGTCTTCTGAGAAAGCAGTCTTAACCAGACCCATAGCCGCGATTCTTCCAGCCTTCTTTTCAGCCTTTGCAAGACCTTTTTCCTTCAGGATTTCAACGGCCTGATCCATATCTCCGTCAGCTTCTACGAGGGCTTTCTTGCAGTCCATCATTCCGGAGCCTGTCATTTCACGGAGTTCTTTTACCATCTGTGCAGTTACTGCCATTATTCTTCCTCCTTCACATCTTCCTCTGCAGCTTCTTCAGCTGGAGCTTCTACTGCTTCTTCTACCGCTTCTTCAGCCTCTGCTGCCGGCTCGCTCTCGTCAAAGCTTTCGCCCTGCTTCGCTTCGATGATGGCGTCTGCCATGCAGCTTGCGATGAGCTTGACTGCTCTGATAGCGTCGTCGTTTGCAGGAATGATGTAGTCGACATCATCAGGGTCGCAGTTCGTGTCAACGATACCTACGACAGGGATTCCCAGAGTCTTAGCCTCTGCTACGGCGATCTTCTCCTTCTTAGGGTCTACTACGAAGATCGCTCCCGGCATTCCCTTCATTTCCTTGATTCCGCCGAGGTTCTTGTCCAGCTTCTCATACTCAGCTCTGAGCTTGAGAACTTCCTTCTTTGACAGCTTGTCGAATGTGCCGTCTGCTTCCATCTCTTCGATGTCGTAGATTCTCTTGATTCTCTGTGAGATGGTCTTGTAGTTGGTGAGCATTCCGCCCAGCCATCTCTGGTTTACGAAGAACATGTCGCATCTCTTGGCTTCGTCTTCAATTGCAGCCTGAGCCTGCTTCTTGGTTCCTACGAAGAGAACCGGCTGACCTGACTCAGCAACTTCCTTCATGAAAGCATACGCTTCGTCGATCTTCTTCACTGTCTTCTGCAGGTCGATGATGTAGATACCATTTCTCTCTGTGAAGATGTATGGAGCCATCTTAGGGTTCCATCTTCTGGTCTGGTGTCCGAAGTGCACGCCTGCTTCGAGTAACTGTTTCATTGAAATAACTGACATTCTTTTTCTCCTTTCGGTTTTTCATCCTTCCACGCGGAGCTTTTCCGGGAAAAAACCTTCTGCACGCTCATGCGCGACAGTCTCATGAGACCGTTAAGGCACCGTCTTCCCTATGACCCGCGTGTGCTGTTTTTTTATGCGCCGTCCGCGGACGACACCGACAATAAATATACTATAAAACCCATGCCAATGCAAGAAGAAATCTTCCGGGACATGGCCTGGTGCGCGGCAGAAACGCAGAATGCCGGCAATACGACTTCTAATGTTCTGAAACTGCTGTCTTATCAGCGAAGCGACTCATCGAATCTCCTGTCTGCTGTGTATATTCTCGGTTATATACCTATCGTAAGCTCTCTTCAGTTTGCCGAAACACCTGCTGCCCATTATAATCCTGTCTCCTCCGAACATCACCGCTTCATGATTGCCCAACCTGTTAATCTGCTGCATGTTGATGACATAACTCTGATGGGGGTGCACGAACCTGCAGTCAAGCAAAGGCATCAAGGTATCAAACTTCCCGTAGAAGCAGATATCTTCGCCTTCGCAAACGTGAACTGTGATCTGTCTCCCTGTTTTCTCCATGTATAGGATGTTATCCTGCTTGACAGCGCACATGGTCTGCCTCACTTTAATGTAAATCACATCTTCCATAGCCTAATTCCTCCCTCTTCCATCAAGTGTTGATGTGCGCGGCCGCTCTACGCCCTGCACGCACCGGACCCATGCTGCGAAAAACGGCAATAAAAATCCCGGCCGAAATTTATCCTTCAGCCGGGCTTCTTTCTAGTCGTTCTATTGCATTTTGACCGCGTGCAGACTTAGCCTTCTCTGTACGTGATCAGGTCCTCCGCGATTTCGTTGGCCGCGATGGATACAGGCTTTGTGACATCTTCTTCCGTAAGCTTCGGAATGCCGTCGATGACCTCTCTGGCTCTCTTCGCAGCCAGGATGACCAGCGTGTAACGGCTGTCAGCCTTTGTTCTTATTTCATTCACTGATGGGTATAACATAATCAGACCTCCTTGCCCTTTTCTATTCTCATAATCTGCTGCACTTTCCATACAGCGGTATTCACGTCATCGTTCAGAACCAGATAATCGTACTCATCCGCCTGAGCAAGATCTTCCATCGCCTGGGCGATACGGCCCTCGATCTGCTCTTCTGTCTCCGTGCCTCTCCCCCTGATGCGGGCTTTGAGCTCTTCTACAGAAGGCGGCGCGATGAATATCAGAACCGCTTCCGGATAGGATTCACGCACCTGAAAGGCGCCGTGGTAATCGATATCCAGCAACACATCATGGCCGCTCTCGGTCCACTCCACAACATTTCTGCGCGGCGTGCCGTAGTAGTTGTCCACAAACTTGTTGTGCTCCAGAAGCTCACCCTCCTGCAAAAGCTCCAGAAACTTCTCTTTGCTCACGTAGTAGTAGTCGACGCCTTCGACTTCTCCTTCGCGCGGAGCCCTTGTCGTCATGGAAACAGAAAACCGCATGTTGCCGTCTGCTTCCAGGATCTTCTTGCAGATTGTACCTTTCCCAACCCCTGACGGGCCGGAAATTACAAATAATTTTCCTCTAGTCATCGATTATCCTCTGGTCACCGATGCATTATACCATACACCGCTGAAACAATACAAAGCTTTTTTACTCGATATTCTGCACCTGTTCACGAATCTTCTCGATCTCGCTCTTGGCTTCCAGCATGAGGGACGTGATCTCCAGGTCGTTGGCCTTCGAGCCGATGGTGTTGGTCTCACGGTTCATCTCCTGCACCAGGAAGTCCAGTTTCTTGCCGATGGCACCGCCGCCCTCGGTCAGGAACATCTTAAGCTGGTCCATGTGGCTGTCCAGACGCACCAGTTCCTCGGTGATGCTGGCCTTGTCGGCGAAGATGGCTGCCTCCACGAGGATTCTCTCCTCCGGCAGGTCCACTTTGTCCTCCAGCAGTTCCTGTATGCGGCCGTACATCTTATCCCTGTACTCCTTGGCCACTTCCGGCGCGCGTTCGCTGATTTTGCGAACGATTTCCTTGATGGTCTTGCCCCGGTTCATAAGATCCGCAGCCAGTTTTTCGCCTTCCCGGATTCTCATGTCGTCCAGATTGGCAGCTGCCAGTTCGACGGCCTTGCAGATGGCTGCAGAGACTTCCTCTTCATCAGCCACGTCCGGGATAGCTTTGAGCACGTCCGGCATGGAAGAGACGAGGCTGATATCGATGTCTCCACTCAGGTCATAACTGTCCTTCAGCTCCCGAAGGCGTTCGATGTACTGATTCGCCACCGGCGTGTTCAGACTGACGGTGATATCCCCTTCCGTCAGATTCTCTACGATGATGGAAACGTCGGCTTTGCCGCGTTTTACCTGCTTCTTGATGATGCCTTTGATTTTCTCCTCTGCGAATGAATACCGCTTCGGCATCTTGACGGTAATATCCGCATACCTGTGGTTAACGGTTTTGATTTCGGCGATGACGTTCCGCTTTCCATCGGAAAACTCCCCTCTGCCGAAACCGGTCATGCTTCTGATCATACAATTTTCTCCTGTTTCTACATAATTTATGATACTATAGTCATTGTAAATCAAAAGGAGTGCATAGTCAAAATGTCCTACGACGGAGTGGTCACCTGCGCGATGACGCAGGAACTGAAAAACGAGCTGACCCTCGGCAAAATCGAGAAGATCTACCAGCCGGAATCCGACCAGCTCCTTCTGTCCGTGCATACGGCGAGAGGCAGGAGGAAGTTGTTTATTTCCGCGTCCGGAAACCATTCCGCCGTCTACCTGACTGAAAATACACCGGAGAATCCCGTCCAGCCGCCCCTCTTCTGCATGGTTCTGCGCAAGCATCTGGGCGCGGCCCGCATCCAGAGCATCAGCCAGCACAGCTGCGACCGAATCATCGAAATCGATCTGGAGACCGTCGATGAACTGGGGTTCAACGTCAACAAGCGGCTCATCTGCGAAATCATGGGCAAGCACTCCAATGTGCTGCTCGTGGATCTGGGAACAGGCAAAATCATCGAGAGCATCAAGCATGTGGGCATCGATGTGAACCGGGCACGTCAGATTCTGCCGGGCAAACTCTACGAGTATCCGCCGGAGCAGGATAAGATACCGTTCACCGAAGTTACAGAGCAGGAACTGACCGCCCTGACGGAAGGCCAACTGCAGCCGGAACGGAGCATTCTCTCCGGCATGCTCGGCGTCTCCCCGGCTTTGGCCCAGTCCATCGCGTCGGCCGACTCGCCTTACGACTTTCTGGAGGCGATGCGGGATGCCGTCGTGCACCCGGCACCGCGGGTTTACTCCAAAAACGGCGTTCCTGCGGACTTTCACATCGTTCCTCTCGCAGCCTACGAATCCGATGACTCCTATGAAGCTGTGCCTTTTGACACCCTCAGCAAGGCCGCCGAGTACTTCTTCGTGAACCGGGAATCCTCCAACACGATCAAGCAGAAGTCCGGCGATCTGAACCGTCTGATCAAGGCGCAGCTGGACAAGCTGCGTCTTAAGGTGCAGCGTCTCAACGAGGATATGACCAAAGCGAAGGACGCGGACAAGTACCGTCTCCGCGGCGAACTGCTGAACGCCAACCTGCATCTGGTAAAACAGGGCGATCCGTCGGTCACGGTAACCAGTTACTATGACGGAGCTCAGGTGGAGATTCCTCTCGACCCGAAGTACTCCCCTGCCCGCAACGCCCAGAACTATTTCAAAAAATACGGTAAGGCCAAGACAGCACTGAAGGAAAAGCAGATCCAGTTGGATGAAACCATGGCCGAGATCGAGTATCTCGAGTCTGTCTACTCCTACAGTGAAAACGCAGGCACCGTGGAAGAAGTGGATCTCCTCCGAGCGGAACTGACCGAAGGCGGGTACATCCGCTACCGGAAGAGCCGTTCCGCCAGCAAAGGCCGCGGCAAGAACCGCGCGGCCAAACCGAAGCCCCATGAATACATCCTCCCATCCGGAAAGAAAGTCCTGGTGGGACGGAACAATAAAGAAAACGACTTCCTGACATTCAAGAGGGCCTCCTCCACCGATATCTGGCTGCACACCAAGGACATTCCGGGATCCCACGTCATTCTGTTGACAGAAGGCGAATCGCCGGCCGAAGAGGATCTCCGTCTGGCAGCGGCCATCGCAGCCTACCACAGCAAAGCCCGCAGCTCCGCTAATGTCCCGGTGGATTACACCAGAGTCAAATACGTGAAGAAGCCTTCCGGCTCCAAACCGGGGTTTGTCATCTTCACACACAACAGAACCCTCTACGAAGATCCTGCAATACCTAAATAAAAAGGCCGGCGCGAGCCGGTCTTTGTTATTGTCTTAGCTGAGAATGAACTGGATCATGCTGTCGATGACTTCGTCACCTTTTGAGACCTTGTTCCCGTTGTGGATCTCATGGAGAAAATCCGGCCACTCGATCATCTGGACTTTGGCGCCTTTGCGCTTGAGGTTGTTGTAGACCTTGCGTGTGCCTTCGATGCTGCAGATGCCGTCCGCCGTTCCGTGCATGATCATAGTCGGAATGCTGTCGGCCGCGCCGTTGTCCTCGAGGGTGCCCGCCTCCAGTGCTTTGCCTGTATCGAAGCCCTCGATGGCGCAGAGGAAGGAGATGCGGTTGTGCACCATCGGATTGTCGTTGTACGGCAGTACAGACTCCGGATTGCCCAGGAGTTCCTCATCCACAGAGCTGCTGATGCCCGCTGAAGGAGCGATCCTGCTCATGAACTTCACAATTCCATAGAGCGGACCTGTGATCGGTCTCACCAGTCTAACCCACGGCGCTGAGATCAGATACTTCGACGGCATATCATTGAACGCACCTCTGCTTCTGTAATCCAAAGTCAGGTTGCCGCCCATACTGTGCCCGTAGAGAATGATGTCTTTGTCCGGGTATCTCTTCTTCGCGTAGAGCAAAAGCTCGCTGATGTCGTCCAGTACTTCAGCTCTCGGCGCGCAGTGACCCTTCGGTCCCACAGAATTCCCATGTCCTCTCAGATCCATGGACAGAACCGCGATACCCTTCTTGTTGAATGCTCCGGCGACTCTGTCGTATCTGCCGCCGTACTCACCGATTCCGTGGACGATGCAGACCACTCTGACCGGATCCGCCAGCGGCCAGCTGTAGCCTTGGATAATACCATTTTCCGTTTCTTTCAATGTAAATGTTTCGTACATTGTCCTATCCTCCATTAAAATGTCAAAATATGACAATAATCGTGCTTCTTCGTGCAAAAGCTGCTCGCTCTGCTTGCATCACCCTTCGCGCGGGACTACAGTCTTCCTGCGAGGCGATGAATCTGCCTTCCTGGCTGCGGTAATACATTAACTGCCATTAGAAAGGAGACATGTGTTATGGATCATAAATGTAGTTTCTGCGGATGCACCTACCAGACATTTTCATTCAAACACGGATATGTCTGTGACGGATGTCTGCAGTACATCAAAGACGCATGTAAACCTGACTCTCAGGTGAGCGGCAAATAACTGGACAGTGGGCCTGCAGCCGGGCTTCAACCCTCGCATTCTGTCATCGCGTGCCGCGCAGTTTTCCCAGGACCTTTCGGAAGTCCTCTGGCAGAGGGCTTTCGAACTCCATATACTCTCCCGTGACCGGGTGGATGAATCCTAAAACGCCGGCGTGGAGCATCTGACGCTTGGCTCCCTCCTTGTTGCCGGATGGTCCGTAGAGTTCGTCGCCCAGCAGCGGGTGCTTGATATACGCCATGTGGACGCGAATCTGATGGGTCCTGCCTGTTTCCAGACGCGCCTCTATGTAAGTGAACTTCCCGAACCGTTCCAGAACTGTGAAATGGGTCACCGCGCTTTTGGCGCTTTCAAATCCAGGGGCGCCCCTTTTGATGACCGCGTTCCGCAGGCGGTTTCTCGGATCTCTTCCTATGGCTTCGTCGACCGTTCCCTCATCCTCTTTGATGTTGCTGTAGACGATGGCCTGATACTTTCTGCTGATGGAGTGCTCCTCCAGTTGTCTGGCCAGTCCCGTATGGGCACGGTCCGTCTTGGCCACAACGAGCAGTCCGCTGGTGTCCTTGTCGATTCTGTGTACGATGCCGGGCCGGATGACGCCGTTGATGGAAGAAAGCTGATCGCCGCAGTGATACATGAGCGCGTTCACCAGCGTGCCGCTGTAGTTGCCCGGCGCCGGATGCACCACCATGCCCGCCGGCTTGTCCACCACGAGGAGGTCGCTGTCTTCGTAGACGACGTCGATCGGGATGTCCTCCGCCTCCGCTTCCAGTTTTTCGGGATCCGGGATTTCGATTTCCACCAGATCGCCAGCGCTGCACTTGTACTTCTTCGACGTGCATGGCTGGCCATTTACGGAAACGCCGCCTTTCTCAAAGAGTTTCTGAATGAAGCTCCTCGAGTAATCTTCCAGTCCTGCAGAAAGAACCAGGTCGAGCCTGGTTCCCTGCGTATCTTCAGTAATATAAATCTCTTCTCTTCTCATACTTCCCCGGCTTCCTCAAGCCTTATCGTCATCCTTGATGGATTTGAGCGCATACAGAAGCATGAGGCCGCATCCGATGCAGATGCATATGTCGGCGACATTGAACACCGGAAACCATCCGAAGTCGAACATGTCTACAACATATCCGTATGCCGTTCTGTCTATTATGTTGCCCAGGCCGCCGCCGCAAACCAGCGCCAGACCTGTGTTGAACATCGCCGGAAACTTCCTGTGGAATCCGATGAGGAATACGAGCACAGCGACCATCAGCACGCCCGTGATGACCAGGATCACCGTCTCCCGTCCGTACAGCATACTGAAGGCGACGCCTCTGTTCTGCACATAGGTGATATGAAAGAAGTCACCGATCACGGCAGCTGTGTCGCCCGGCGCGAATCCGTTTCGCACCACGGCTTTCACAATTCGGTCCAGGACTATGACGCCGGCGATGATGATAGCGTAGATCATAGTTTCCCTAACTGGACCGTATCCTGTGTGACGACGGTCTCAAGCGGCTCTTCGTCTTCCGCCACCGGCAGATCCTCGAAATCCACGATGCTGCGGGCGGATACTTCCGCGCCTCTGCTGGACTCGAATCTCTGGAGTTCGTTCTCCAGCATTCTCTTATAGCGGTTCCGGAAATCTTCATACCTTGCCCGGATGTTCTGGCTCTCCTTGGCGAGGGCTTCCGACTCCTCGCGGGCGTTCTTAAGCATCAGTTCCGCATCCAGTTCAGCGTTCTTGAGCAGGATTTCCGCACGCTTCTCCGCGCTGGCGGAGATGTCGGTCATCAGCGACTTAGCCGCTTGCAGCGTTTCGACCACGCTGCCCTCCGTACTCTTCAGGCGCTCCAGCTCATCCACGAGCCTGCTGTTCTCTTCACGGGTCTCGCGAAGCTCGTTGAGAAGGCTGTCCAGATCGACGGTGATCTCGTCGAGGAACTCATTGACTTCCTCCTCCTTGTAGCCTCTGACCGCCTTGGTGAAGACTTTTTCCTGTATATCGATAGGTCTAATCATCGATCTTACCTCTTATTTCCAAGGGTTCTCATCGGTTCCCGCGAAGCTATAAGGCTTATTCTCGCCGTCCGCGAAGATTGCAACGTTCTCCGGAGCAAAGATGAAGATGTTGTTCGCTACCTTCTGTACGTTTCCGTTGAGGGCGTATGTCGCTCCGCCGAGGAAGTCAAAAATCTTCCTTGCTGTATCTGTATCCAGCTTCTCCAAATTGACGATGACCGGCTTCCTGCTTCTCAGGTTGTCGACCAGTCTGGAGCACTCGTCAAAGCTCTGCGGCTCGATGACGACCAGTTTGAATGCGTTCGTAATCGACTTCACTGTCTTGTTCTGCATTGGTACGATGTTCGTTGTGTCATATCTCTGGGAAGGAGCAGCAGGCTTCTTCGGCGCTGCAGGCGTCCTGTCCTGATAAGATGATGACGGTTTATACATTTCGTCTTCCAGTTCTTCAACGTCGTCGTATTCTTCGATCCCGATCAGATCTCTGAACTTATTGAACATTCCCATTTTTCTTTGCCTCCTGATCCTTTCTGTACTGCACGTAATCTCTCTCTCCGAAAATCGCGCTTCCTACTCTTACCAAATTCGATCCCGCTTCGATTGCTACCGCAAAATCATGGGACATACCCATGGACAGGTATTTGAAATCGAGCTTCGGATCATCTATCTGAGCCAGTTCGTCGTATTTGGCCTTCACTCCGTCGAAGAGCGGTTTCACGTCCCGCGGGTCTTCGGCAATTGGCGCCACGCTCATGAGTCCTCTGATTCTGATGTTCTCACAGTTCTCCAGAATCTCTCTCACCAGATCGCCGGCCCCTTCTATGGTTACGCCGAACTTGCTCTCCTCTTCGGCCGGATTGATCTGGACCAGGATGTCCATCGTCTTTCCCGCTGCTTTCGCGCGTTTATCGATTTCCTTCGCGAGCTTGATCGAATCCACCGAATGTATCATGTCGACTTTGTCGATGATGTACTTGACTTTGTTTGTCTGCAGATGTCCTATCATATGCCATCTGACCGGCTTGACATCGTCGTACTTGTCCATGATCTCCTGGACCTTGTTCTCTCCGATATCCGTCGTCCCCGCATCGATGGCGATATTGATTTCCTCCGGCGTCCTGGTTTTGCTTACAGCAACGAGAATCACGTCGTCACCGTCTCTTCCCACCGTCTGGGCTGCCTCTGAAATCTGACCTCTTACAGTTTCGAGATTTTTCTTGATGTCCTCCATATCTGCTAACTTCCTCCTCCCGGCTATTACAGTTCATCGGCCAGGTCTTCCTCGAGGGCCTCCTGTGGGTGTCGCAGCACTTCCTGGTAGACTCTCACCGTTTCGACCTGCTCGTATTTATCATTTACATATATCGATTCATAAATCACAGACTGTTTGCCGTCCGTGATCTTGACTTTGATCGGTCTGAAATATGTGTCTCCATCCTTGGTCTTCACATAGACGCCCTTCTGGCCGTTCTTCTCAACGATGCACTCGTTATCCACGATGACGCCCATGGTGTTGCTCTGCACTACAGTCATGTTGACTTTTCTGGCGGTGCAGAAGTCCTCATAGTAGACGTTCAGGTAGAACACCATCTTGTAGAACTCGCCTTCCTTCTTGATGGTCTGCACCTTGGCGTCCATGGTGTTCTCATCGATGGTGATTCTGACTTTCTGTCCTTCTTCAAATTTTTGTGCGTCGGCCTTCTCCACCCAGCAGATGATGTACCAGGCGTCATCGCTGGAGATCTTGAAGACCGGTTCTCCCTGGATGGCTTTCTCACGGTTCAGATCCAAGGTGTCCAGATTCCGCGCCTCGGCTTTCTCCTTGGTGATTTTGTCCAGGTTATCGATGCCGAAGAACTTCTCGTTCCCATCTACGGACATGCTGAAAACTCCGCTGATAGGGGCCTTCCTGCTTTCGGTCAGAAGATCAAATCCTTTCAGCCTGTCCAGAACGTCCTGGTATTTGCCCCTGATTTCGGATTCTTTGTCAGTGTCTGCTGCTTCGATGCTTACGATGGTCGTGCCCTTCTTGACCACAGTATTTTCATCCATCTTGTACTCGATGGTTCCGGTCTCTTCAGCGGTGCATACCGCTTCATCCTTGATGAGATAGCCTTCCGCCTCGCAGGATACTTCCAGCGTCCCGTTCTCGAGAACCTGCGTCGTCTCGAATTTATCGGACATCTTCGGCATCTGAAAAACAACAATATATAGTATGACGAGTACCGCTAGATAAAGAATCAGCAGTCGCCTTGTTTTCTTAGGGATTCTTATTTTCATCAATTAATTTTACAACAAAAGCTATAGCCTTGCAATGCACAACATATGGGTTTTAGACCTTGTCGATGATTTGCCGCTCCGCTTTGCTGAACCTCTTCGTCCCGTCCTCATTTTTATCGTTCCTGTGGGAGACGAACTCTTCGTAGAGATCCGGCCGCCGCTCCTTCGTCAGTCTGAGCGACTGCTCCAGTTTCCACAGGGCGATATTCTGATGGTTGCCGCTGGTGAGCACCTCCGGCACCTCCATGCCTCGATACTCTCTCGGCTGCGTGTACTGAGGATGTTCCAGCAGCCCCGAGTACACCGATTCATTCAGCGCTGAATCTTCGTTTCCCAAAACCCCCGGAATGAGTCTGGCCACGCTGTCGATGAGCACCATGGCCGGAAGTTCTCCGCCGGTGAGCACATAGTCTCCGATGGAGATTTCCTCCGCACCCCAATAATCCAACACCCTCTGATCCACGCCTTCGTAGTGGCCGCAGAGAATGACGAAGCTGTCCAGCTGCGCCAGCTCTCTGATTTTCTCCTCATCGAGAATCTTTCCCCGCGGAGACATGTAGATCACTTTTTTTGCTTTTGCATCCACGCTCTCCAGGGCACCGAAGATCGGGTCGGCCATCATGACCATACCGCCGCCTCCGCCGAACGGATAATCGTCGGCCCGGTTGTGCTTGTCACGCGAAAAATCACGGATGTCCGTGAGTCTGATGTCCAGTATTCCCTTGTCCGCCGCTCTGCCCAGAATGCTCTCCTCCGTAACCGGCCGGAACATTTCAGGGAATAGCGTCAGCACGTCGATCTTCATTCCAGCATTCCCTCGATGAGTCTGAACGTGACGCGTCGGGTCTGCGCGTCGATATCGAGCACAAAGGCAGGCACCTTCGGAATCAGCACCTGTTTGCCCTCGTCCGTTTCCACTTCAAAAATATCCTGGGCCGTGTTCTGAATCAGATCTGTCACCTTGCCCAGATGAGAGCCATCCTCCAGAACGGCTTCCATTCCGATGAGGTCCCTGACGTAGTATTCTCCCTCAGGGAGCTCCGGCAGATCGTCCTCGGTAACGTAAAGAAGACTGCCTCTGGCCTTCTCGGCGGCGTTTCTGTCATTGATGCCTTCCAGGCCCAGCACAATCATGTTCTTCTGCTCTCTGACGCTTCTGACGGGCATGAGAACATCATCCACATAGATGGCTTCTGTGTCTTCATATATGTCCGGTCTGTCTGAATAGTTATAAACCTTGAGTTCTCCTTTCAGACCTACGGCACTGACGATCTTTCCGATGAGTATTTTTTCCATGACATTATCACGGGGCATGCCGGCGTACTGCCTCATGCCCCTGTATTACAGTCTCTATTGAACTATTTCTACAACTACTTTTGCGTTTGCTTTAGTTGCGGCTGCTTTGACAACAGTTCTTATTGCCTTTGCGATCCTGCCCTGCTTGCCGATGACTTTACCCATGTCGTCGGAAGCGACGCGAAGCTGAATAACAGTAGTGCCATTAGTCTCGGTCTCGGACACTTCAACAGCCTCCGGGTGTTCAACTAGCGACTTTGCAATTGCACTAACTAATTCTTTCATTGGATCACCGCTTTCTTAAAGTATACCGGCCTGCTTGAACAGCTTCTTGACTGTCTCTGTAGGCTGCGCACCTGTCTCCAGCCACTTCTTGGCTGATTCTTCATTGATCTTGATTTCAACAGGATCCTTCAGCGGTGCATAGTATCCCAGCTCCTCGATGAACTTGCCGTCTCTGGATGCTCTGGCGTCTGCTACGACTACTCTGTAGAAAGGCTTCTTGTGCGCGCCCATTCTCTTCAATCTGATTTTTACCATTACTTTTCTCCTCCTGATATTTATTATTAATTCTCTTGAATGGTTTAACTGTTTTTACTGGAACCCTCTGAATCCGCCGAACATGCGGCTCATCTTCGCCGCCTGCTTCGGGTTCATCATCTGTTTCATCATCTTCCGCGACTCTTCATATCTCTTGACGAGCTGGTTGATCTTCTGAACCGGCTGTCCCGATCCCGCCGCGATTCTCTTCCTCCTGCTGGCGTTGAGGAGATTCGGATCATCTCTCTCCGCCTTCGTCATGGACTGGATGATAGCCTCGAAGCATTTGAAGTCCTGTTCGCTCTGTTCGATGTTCACGTTCTTGTTGCCCGAGACGCCCGGCAGCATGTCGAGCATCTTGGCGATGCCTCCCATGTTCCGGATCTGTCCCATCTGCTCCAGGAAGTCCTCGAGGGTGAACTTGTTCTTCTTGATCTTCTCCTCGAGCTTGGCGGCCTGCTCTTCGTCGTAGTCCTCCTGCGCCTTCTCGATGAGGGACATCATGTCACCCATGCCCAGGATACGGCTGGCCATTCTCTCCGGATGGAACTCGTCGAGCTCATCCATCTTCTCACCCATACCGACGAACTTGATCGGTCTGCCTGTGACCTTCTTCGTGGAGAGCGCGGCACCGCCTCTGGAGTCACCGTCCATCTTGGTCATGATGACGCCGTCGATTCCCAAAGCCTCGTTGAAGCCCTCCGCCGCGTTGACCGCGTCCTGACCGGTCAGTGCGTCGACGACGAGCAGAATCTCATGCGGCTTGATTTCCTTCTTGAGGACCTTCAGTTCCTCCATGAGCTCTTCGTCAATCTGCAGACGTCCGGCCGTGTCGACGATCAGAACGTTGTAACCCTTGACCTCCGCTTCCTTGATTGCTGCCTTTGCAATCTTGGCCGGGTCCTTGGTGTCCCGCATGGTGAAGACCGGTACGTCCACGCTCTGTCCTACGACCTCCAACTGGTCGATCGCCGCCGGCCTGTAGATGTCGCACGCGCAGAGCATCGGCTTCTTGCCGTTCTTCACGAGCCACTTGGCCAGCTTGCCGCAGGTGGTCGTCTTACCAGTACCCTGCAGACCTACCATCATGTAGACCGTGAATCCCTTCGGCGAGTACGTCAGCTTGCTGCTGGCGCCTCCCATCAGCTCGACCAGCTGATCGTTTACGATTTTGATGACCTGCTGGGCCGGAGTCAGGCTCTTCATGACCTCCTCGCCAAGAGCTTTCTCCTTGACGTCGGCCACGAACTCCTTGACGACCTTGAAGTTGACATCCGCTTCGAGGAGGGCCAGTTTGACTTCCCTCATGGCCGCGTTGATGTCTGCTTCGGTCAGGCTTCCCTTGCCTTTGAGCCCCTTGAAGACGCCCTGCAGTTTATCCGATAATCCTTCAAATGCCAATTTGTTTCTCCTTAGATTTCCAGCTGTTCGATCTCGCTGCGGATGTGCCGGAGCTTGCCCGCCACGTTGTCTTCCGCCGCCGCCATGCTGATGGCGCCGTCGATCTCCGCACTGATGTTTCCGATGGCCTCTCTGGTGGCACTGAACCGCTCGACCAGGCCGAGCTTGCGCTCATACTCTTCCAAAGCCTTCTGAGCCTTGTGCAGCGCATCGTGCACACCCTGTCTGCTGATCCCGAACTCCTCCGCGATCTCCGCAAGACTCAGGTTCTCTTCGTTATACAGCTCCATGACTTCCTTCTGGCGCTGGGTGAGCAGCTCTCCATAGAAATCGTAGAGCAGACTTTGTCTCGTAACATCGTCGAACTTCATGTCTGAATCCTTCATGTGACAAGTTCTATCACTTGACACTCCGCTAGTATACCCTGCTCGGCGCGGCGTGTCAAGCATTATTGCTTAACAAACTCATGGACTGCTTCCACTCGCGCCTCGCACCCTCATGAACAGGAAACGAAATATCAAGGGCTATAGCTTTTGTTTTCATGAAAGAGGCCTTGTCAGGTTGTGTATATCATGAAGGGCTAACGGTATATCAAGGGTTTTGGCCGATCCTTTCATGAGAATGACTCCATTCGGCTATATATATCATGAAGGGCCAACGGTGTATCAAGGATTCTGGCCATTCCTTTCATGAGAGAGGCCTAATCTGGTTGTGTATATCATGAAAAACCAACGTCATATCAAGGGCTCCAGCCATCTCCTTCATGAGAACGACTCTCCCCCGCCGCCACAATAGCAATAAAACAGGGTCCGCACTGAACCATCAGCGCGAACCCCGGAATTATCCATGTTATTTGTAACGCTTACAGCTTCAGATCGCCGTCCTTGACCCAGCCGAGTTTGCGAACGCCGGCGTGGAAGATCAGCGCGAGCACGGCAGGCAGGACGAAGGAAATCAGGATGAGGCCTGTCCAGTCAAAAGCTGTGATGGCTTCTCTGGTACCCGCTTCAATTTCAGCAACCCAACCGGTGTAGACGCCGATCTGACCGACGAGGCCGCATGTGCCCATGCCGGATGAAATCGGTGCGCCGTTCATTTCCATCTTAAAGAGGCAGGTTGCAATTGGTCCGGTGACGGCCGCTGCCAACGTAGGCGCGATCCAGACGCGTGGGTTTCTGACGATGTTGCCCATCTGCAGCATAGAAGTTCCGATGCCCTGTGAGATGAGGCCGCCCCATCTGTTCTCCCGGAAGGAGATGGCCGCGAAGCCGATCATCTGCGCGCAGCATCCTGCTACGGCTGCTCCTCCGGCCAGACCGGTGAGTCCAAATGCGGCGCAGATGGCCGCCGATGAAATTGGCAGCGTGAGGCACATACCGACGACGACAGCAACGATGATTCCCATGAGGAATGGCTGCAGTTCCGTCGCCCACATGATGAGATTTCCGATGTACATGGCCGCGGCGCCGATTGGCGGCGCGATGAGCCAGGACAAGAAGACGCCGACGCCTATGGTAACGATCGGGGTCACGAGGATATCGATCTTCGTCTCTTTGGAAACCATCTTTCCTATTTCAGCGGCGATGATTGCGATGAACAGTACGGACAATGGACCGCCCGCCCCTCCAAGGGTGTTCGCCGCGTAACCTACGGAGATCATGGAGAACAGCACCAGAGGCGGACATTTGAGCGCGTAGCCGATGGCCACGGCCATGGCCGGTCCGCACATCGCCATTGCGATGCCTCCAACCGTGTAGGACGTCTCGCCGACAGTGGCTACTGCCTTTGTAAGAAAGCCTATGTTGAACTGCGTTCCTATGGTGTTCAGGATTGTACCTACAAGCAACGAGCAGAACAGGCCCTGGGCCATTGCGCCGAGAGCGTCTATTCCATATCTCTTGAGAGAAATCTCGATGTCTTTGCGTTTGAGAAAGTCTCTGAATTTGTTCATCTTTACCTCCGTGAACCAATCATCTATTTCTTCAGCCGAATCATTATAACACTTGCTGTCAACCTTCACCAACCCCGCAGCGTTTTCCTTCTTTTCGAAGCGGACACTTATCCTTGAGCACGCACTCCTCGCAGGTGGCCAGCCGGCCGGTGACCGGATGGTCCGCCAATCCCATGATCGCGGTAACAGATTTGGACGGACTCATCATGAAGCCTTTGCTTAAGGTGATGCCAAGCTGCCGCTGTGCGTCGAGAAGTTCCAGCACCTGGGTCTGCATCTCCAGAGGAGAATCGCCGTAGCCCGGACTGAACCGACTTGTCAAAAACACCGAATCGCTATTCGGGCCCAGTGCTTCATCGGAGGCCAGTTCCTCACGGATTTGTTCCTCGGCCAGGTTCGTCGCCATCTCCGCCATCACGGACGCGCCGCAGTCGATGACCACGCTGAGAGCGATCTTACTCCCCTGGGTTTCGGAAATGAGTTCATCCACTCCATTCCCCAGGGTGACGGCCATGAGCACGAGACGATCGCAGCCTTCCAGATGCTTTGCGAGGGATACGCCCTGTACCTGCAGGCCGCCGGCGTCCAGAACAACATATGTGAACGCAGGCCGCGCCGCTTCAAAGAGCATGATCTCCGCCTCGTCCATCTGCTCTGTCAGACGATCGAGAGACACACGCATCTTCTCATCCGTCTCCGCCTTCTTACGGTGCTCCTCGCTGACGCCCAAAAGCCTCAGCCACGTCTCCCGATTCAGTTTTCTTTCCTGCGAAAATCTGATTTCCATAGCATAAGTATACTCTCGCTGCGACAAGAAGTCATCTTGAAGATTTTGCGCGTGTGTACTAAAATTTATTATGTTAGGAGGCAGTGAAAAATGGGCAAGCGATTCAAACGAATATCTGTTGTCATGATCGCACATTACATAAGTCTTACCTGGCGCTCAGCCCTGTGCGTCACGCTTCTTATTATCTGGCTTGGCGGCATCATTAACGGAAGCGAATCCATCCTGTATCACTTCGAGGAGCACGGGTTCCTCATGGGAATCCTTTGGGTGCTCTTTATGGGTGAGATGATCGCCCGCTTCTTCCCGTCCGGCATCCGGAGCCCGGGCTGTCAGAAACAGTTCGCCCACAACTTCAAAAAGACAGGCAATACAGAAATCATGGTGGCGGACAACCATGCCACTGTTCTGGTCGTGTTCGCCTGGATTCTGTTCAACGGATTTTTTGGAGCGTTGCATATGGTCGGCGTGCTGAACGACGACTTCATGTTGCTTCTGTGTTCCCTGTTTTCCGTGGGCGACATGATCTGCATTCTGTTCTTCTGTCCGTTCCAGAGCTGGTTCTTCAAGAACCGGTGCTGCGTTTCATGCCGCATCTACAACTGGGACTTCGCCATGATGTTCACCCCGCTGTTCTTCGTGCCGGGTCTGTACACCTGGAGTCTCCTTGGAGTCGCCATCGTGCTCCTGGTCGTCTGGGAGATCATGTTCTTCCTGCACCCGGAGCGGTTCTCCGAGAACACCAACGCGTTCCTCTCCTGCGACGGCTGCACGGAGAAACTCTGCAGACACAAGAGACAGCTCCGCTCCCTCTGGAAGAAAAACGAGCAGTTCTTCACCAAGAGAATCAGACTGCTGAAAGGATAGACATCAATGGGATCACTTGACGGACTGAAAGTACTCGACTTTTCCACTCTGCTGCCCGGTCCCTACGCATCTCTGATGCTGGCCGACATGGGCGCGGAGGTTCTGACCATAAGTTCCCCGAGCAAATACGATCTGGTACAGCACTACGGCGCCGAAATCGAAGGCACCGGTATTTCCGCGTGCAGCGCCTGGCTCGGACGCAATAAGAAGACGATGTTTCTGAATCTGAAGACCGCGGAGGGCAAGGAAATCGTCCGCCGTCTCATCTCCGACTACGACATTGTTCTGGAACAATTCCGGCCCGGCGTCATGCAAAAGCTCGGGCTGGGTTTTGATGAATTGCGGGCGTTGAACCCGCGCCTGATCTACTGCTCCCTTACGGGATACGGTCAGACCGGTCCTTTGGCAGATGCGGCCGGGCACGACATCAACTACATGTCCCGCAGCGGTATCATCTCGCACGCCGGCCGCACATCGGACGGCCCGTCCCTGATGAACTTCCAGATTGCGGACATCGCCGCCGGTTCCATGAATGCGGTCATTGGGATTCTGGCCGCCGTCTACCACCGGGAGCAAACCGGGCAGGGACAGTTTATCGACATCTCCATGATGGACGGCTGCGTCCCTTTCAACAGTCTGGACGGCGCAGACTTCCTCGTCTCCGGCAGGCAGCCTGTCCGGGAAGGCGAAATGCTGAACGGCGGATGCATGTATGATTACTACGAAACCAGCGACGGCGGTTACATGAGCGTCGGTTCCCTGGAGCCGAAGTTCTGGGAAAACTTCTGCCGGTGCCTGGGACGCGAAGACCTGATTGCGGGTACGGTCTCGCCGGAGAACGCCGGCGAAATCAAGGAGCAGATTCGGGCGATCTTCCGCACGAAGACGCGGGACGAATGGAGCGAGATTTTCAAGAACGCGGACGCCTGCGTGCAACCTGTCATGGATCTGAACGAATCCCTGCTGCAGGACGAGCAGGTCCGGGCGCGGGAGATGGTCGTCGAGGTCGGGATGCCTTTGCATGAGGATGTGAAGGTGAAGCAGATGGCCACTGCCGTCAAACTCAGCGGGACGCCGTGCGAATACCGGCACGCTGGTTACCCGCCGGGATATCACACACGGGAGGTCATCGAGTCTTTGGGATTCGACTACGATACACTAAAAGAAAAAGGCGTGTTCGACTGAACACGCCTCTTATATTGCTATCTCTTTTTATACAGCACCAGTTCCGGGTTGACGCCATCTTTCTCGTAGGTGCAGACCATGATGAAATCCATATTCGCCAGAACGCCGAAGCACCGGTCTCCGCCGAACTCCGACTCCAGCTGGTTCCCCAGATAAGTCGTCTTATCATTCAGGAACTTCACCTCCGCCCCGCTCGGAAGCCGGTACGGGAGATTCACATACTGGCCCACGAGGGCGTTCAGTTTCTCCAGTTTCGGCATCCCTTCGATATGAAGGTCGTTGATCTCATCGATCAGCTGCTGCTTAAAGGCGTCAAACTCTCCATTGTCGCTGAGTTCCTCGTAACGCTTCCAGTAATCCAGATTCGGCAGCATCTGCTTCATGTAGGCGCGGGCCTGCTCCTCCGTGAAGTTCTCGTTCACCATGTGCGGCAGACAGGTCTCAATGAGCTCATCCATATCGCTGTAGGTGTAGGTCCCGTCGGCGTAGCACCACTGGCAGTAGTCTTCATTGAGGGTGCCGTCCTTTTCCCTGCTGATAATGGAATCTTCCAAAGGCATCCCGCAGCACTGACACCGCAGCTGCCGCGGCGATCCGAGCAGAGTATTGATGGAAACGTCAAATAGCTTCGACAGCAATTTCAACGTCTCCGTATTCGGAACGGTCTCACCGGTCTCCCAGCGGGACACCGCCTGACGCGTGACAAAAACCTTCTCGGCCAGTTCGTCCTGGGACAGACCGTTCTTGGTCCGCAGTTCATAGATGACTTCCTTTGTGCTCATAATTCATTCCTCCAAGTGGCGTGTTCTGATTTCCATATTCATTCTAATACGAATACACCCCTATGACACGCAACCTGCTGTTGCTTTTGTAATCAGGAGGCTGTCCTGCTTTACTTGTCGAATCGGTTGACGATCATCGCCGCCTGTTCATTCTCCATCCGATGCGCCCGGTAGGAATAGAATATGTCCACGTTGCACATGGTGCAGACATTGGATACCGAAATATGGTTCTCCGACACGCCCATTTCCAGGAGTGTGAGCCGATTCGCTTCTCGCAGATCCAGATGGTATTTCCCGTCCGGATATCTACGTAGAATACGGTCCGCGTCGGCTCTTCCCCACTCTTTCGAAAACTGCTCATAGACTTCATCACCCATCTCGTAGCAGTCCGCACAAATGCCTGGTCCGATTGCGGTATAGAGATCCCGAGGGTCGCTTCCAAATTGCGTGGCCATACGCTCGATTGCATTTGCAGGAATTTTTCCTAACGTTCCCTTCCAACCTGCGTGCACAAGGCCGACAGCCCTGCGTACAGGATCCGCAATATAGATTGGCGGACAGTCTCCGCCGAACGCCGTCAGAAGCACATCCGGAATGTCTGTAATCAGCCCGTCGATGCTTCTCCTGTGAGGTGGTTTATCGGGCCGCAGAATGGGTCCAAGATCATCCTCTGTGACCACATATACATGATTTGTATGCATCTGGTCTGTGATGGATTCATGTTCAATGGACGTTCCCAGCTGCCTTGCCAAAGCGTCTCTGTTTTTGAACACGACCGGAGCCGTCTCTGTAATATCCTCATTTTTCATCACAACGACGCGGAGCCCTTCCTGCCCGACCTTTCGCTGATCGTCGTAAGATTTGAACCTAGTGGAGTACAGATTTGGAACGCCCAGCTCGTCCAGCATCGCAACGGATAGATAAGGAATCTGTTCTGTGTGGATGTTGAATATTATCTTTTGGTTTGAATACTGTATCTTCATTGGAACGAAAATAGCACCCTCGTCATTTTTTTCTGCTTTTCTTCACTCATTATATCAGCCTTTTCCCTTCTCTCCTATGGCTATTGAATATGTCATAAAAAATTCCCGCTACGGTTCGAAAACACATAGCGGGAACTCATTTTGTTTCTATTTGACAATTACTGTGAACGTCACTGTCTTGGCAGCTGCATTGTAGTTGGCATTTCCTGCCGCCTTGACTTTGGCTTTCACTTTGTAGGTGCCCTTCTTCAGGCCCTTCTTCACGGTAACTTTACCAGTCGTCTTGTTGATAGTGATCTTCTTGCTGCCGGACGCTTTGGCGTAGGTCATGGCGCCCTGTCCTTTTTTGACGAAGGTAATCACCTTACCGACAGCCAGTTTCTGATTCTTATTCTTCAACTTCTTGTACTTGATCGTTGCTGTCTTTGCCTTGACGGCCAAAGGATTCGCTCCTTTGTTTACTTTCACAGTCACAGTCTTGCCCGTAGACTTAGTGTAATGTTTCCCTTCTGCAGCATATACTGTAATCTTCGCAGTTCCGACACCTTTAATCGTTACTTTGCCGGCGCTGTTGACTACTGCCACATTAGCATTGTTGGATGAGTACTTGAGCGCTCCATCGCCATTCGTCTTGGCCCCTATGGCGAATGCTGCGTTACCAAATGTCTTGGTAAATGCAGTCTTTGCCAATGTTACTGTCTGAGCGAGTTTATCTATCCTGTAGGTCGCCTTCAATGCTCCGCGATAATGACCTCTAGCCCAGATATCCATCGAATATGTGCCAGGTTCCACGGAGGATTTATCATGCCAATTCACGACGTAGTCGGTGCCATAAGTCAGTTCCTTTCCACCGATTTTTACGACTTCCGGTTTCTGGTCCTTACCGTTGTAGGAGAAGGTCGTCCGGGAGAGTTCAAGCTCCATGTCATCAATCGGGACCTGTGCATTGAATATCAGATTTGTATACATGTACTCCAGACCGTATTCGTTCGGTACAGGCAGTGATCCATAGTAGTTCAAGCGGGCCGGTGGCAGATTCACGAGAATCTCATCGTAAACATCATACCCATCTAGGTATTGGAAGGAAGCGCGGAGACACACATCGTTCTCATCGAATTGGAACGCAGCGTATACATCCGCAACATCATCCTCGTCCAGGAAGAGGTTGTAAGCACGATAGTCTCCATCGCTCGCCAAATCACGGCGGATCTTCGGGCCATTGCCATTGAGCCGAGTATCGGGATCCATCAGGAGCGTATATATAGCGGCGGCCTCGGCGTCATCATACGTACACGCCTTCATACCATCGGCAAGATAAATGAACTTGGTCTTTCCCACCGGTATGTCCACATGCTGGATGTCAGGGAATTCGAGAAAGATGGTATTGTAGTAAAGGCCAGGATTGTCTGACCTCAAACCTAACGTTCCTTCCTGGCTGCAGCCATCCAGTCTCCACAACGTCAGAATTTGAGCCTCACCATCATACACCTCGGTGGTGATTCCCACGTCATCACTGTTGTCCTTATTCACGTCAAGAAAGAGTTCCATCTGGTTTCCATTACCTGGGTGTCCATACACTGTGATAATATTGTTACGGCCCGCAAGCATGAGGAACTGATAGATTGCATTGGCTTCAGCGCCTCTATAAGTCTGCTCACCGTCCGTCAAATCGATAGTAACGGTCTTTTGTGCCGCATACGTTTCCTGGGTTCCCATGAACGGTATAAACGTAAATACCATTGCAAAGGCCAGTATCATCGCTATTGCTTTTGTTCTTTTCTTCTGTTTCATGTCGCTCCCTCCAACAGATAACTACTTTCAATAATCAGATTCGTTTTTATACACCCCTGTACTAATATAGATACAAAAAAGGCGGGGATTCCCCGCCTAAATCAAAATTATTGATTCTTGATTGCATTATTTATTAAACGATTTCCTCCAAAAACGCTCTGGCTTCGGCAACGCCGCCGCAGGAGTGGAAACTCTCTGAAATTTTAACCGCATTGTCCTTGTATGACTTGTCCGTCAGCACCTCTGTGAGCGCGCGCATAATGTCCTCTTCTGAAATCGATTCCAGCATGACTCCTGCGCCCAGTTCCTCTGCTCTCTTCGCCACAGCGCCCTGCTCCGGAGTCTGCGGAAACAGCACCAACGGAACCTGAAAATACAACCCCTCGGAAGCGGAATTCATTCCGCAGTGTGTGATAAACGCATCCGCGATGGAGAGAACCGCCATCTGGTCCACAGTCTCATGAACCTGAATGTTCTCCGGGAGATCGTCGAAATGCTCCGTGTTCGTTCCCATGGAGATGATGACCTGCCAATCCGTCTGTCCGAGTGCGTGAATGCAGTTTCGATAGAATTCCCGATTCTGATTCACCGTTCCCATGGAGATATACACCGTCCTCTCCGCCGTCTTCGCGACCGGTTCGACGATAGGCCGAATCAAAGGGCCGATAAAATGATATCTGTCCGAAAACGTATCTGCGCACGGCTGAAAATACTTCGACGTATAGACGATGGTGTTCGTGTCATTGTCGTTCTGGACGATATCCAGAAGCCCTTTGACCGGATATCCCTTCTCACGCAGACGCTTGATCTGCTTGTTGATCTTCGGCATCGAGACAAGCATCTTCGCAATGTCCCAGGTCGATTCCTTCATGTACTTCGCCGAATAGCGGTTGAAGGCAAAGGTCGTCGTCGAAGAGACATAAGGAAGACTGTGCTTCATCGCCACCAGCTTTCCCCAGAAGGCGACGGAATCCGAAACGACGATGTCCGGTTTTATCTCCTCGACTTTCGCTGTTGTCATCTCATCGAGCGCCAGTGTCGACGAAACGAGCAGTTCCGTTGCAAAAACTTTATCCTTCCCGACTCTGTCCGCGTTGTCCTTGTCTTCCATTTCAAAATCGTAGCCGTCGCATCCGATGAACACGGCGCCGGCCTGTTCGATCTTCTCGCGGAACATCTCAAAGGAAAAGTAGTACACCTGATGACCTGCAGCCGTCAGTTCCTTCACCACTCCCAACGTCGGATTTGTGTGCCCGTAGGCCGGTATGCAAAACCATGCAATCTTCATTTTCAGATCCTCAGTTTCTTCTTTTTTTCGATCATGCCTATTTTAGGTGTATTTCCCAACCTGTATCAATCTTCTCTTTCACCTTTTTCATTGTTTCAGGATCAAGGTGCGGCCAGTCAACAACCGTCGTTGCGTTATCCTTAACTAGATGCGCATGTTCGGCGCACAAAGCAAGCGGCGTATCGGCCAGAGAATCGGAATAAAAGTTTTCCATCACTGGGAAACCACGATCGATCATATACTTAGCCTTTTCTCTGGCATACATGAGATTATTCGTAAAGACACCGAATTCACGATCAAATTCCGTTGCCATACATTTGACCCCTAGCCTTTTCGCGATTGGGTCAATGATGCAGGTGGGAGATGCGCTTATAATGAGATCGTCCTCTCTTTTTTGCGCAAGGTACCACGCAGATATCTTTCCTTCATACTTATCCCAATACTTCTCTATCTGCTCATCAAAATCATCAATCAATGTAAGATAGCTGAACATTTCACGCTGTAAGCGATAGTTTTGTACTTTTCCTTGCTTGTATAGGATCAGTGTCTTTATCATATGCGGAAGCCAAGTGAACCATAGCTTTGGCTTCCGTTTCATACACCAAAGAGCAAACCCTATCGAACAATCCGAGTAAAAGATTGTTCCATCAAAATCGTAAACATTCATAATTATGTTGCCAAATCCGGATTATTTCACTTCTTTTTCTTCTGTGCAGGCAACTCGCCATACATAGTTTCCAGCAGTTCACGCAGGAATTCCCTGTTCTCCACATCGTCCACGAGCAGCATTTCCTTAGCACCTTCATATGGAAGTTCCAAATCTGCGTCTGGCATCATGGCCAAAGCTGTCTTCACAGGCTTTATCAGAAAACGGTTATCGTAAATGCCGCCGACCACTTTGCCGCGATAGTAGATGATGTATTCCCCCATCATGGCTCGATAGGATATATCGTCCAAATCTGACAGAAGCTCTAATATGTATTCCAGATAATCTTTATTTGATGCCATAAGTTTTTCTCCTGCAAAGTTCCTATTCGTTCAATTCGTCACCTTCTGTTTGATCAGCTGTCCTTCCTGAATCGCCGCTGCAGTCGCAACCATGCAGACAACTGTGGCACTATACCTCAAATCTATGAATGCCAGTGTCAGCGGGAAAACGAACAGCAGGACTCCTGTCACCTTGTTTATCATGGAATGTACCGATATGAACTCTTTCTGTCGGATATATCCTACTGCGATATTCGCCACCTTAATAAATGCGATGACTGCAATCCAAATGTAAAGCCATCCCGGCACATGCAGTACAGGCAACAGTTTAATCAGGCATACCGCTACGAATACGATATCTGCAGTTGTATCAAGCCTCGAACCGAACTCGCTAGCCGTACCTGTTCTTCTCGCCACTGCGCCATCTGCCATATCGGTAATTCCGGCAGTTATATAGAATGAAAAAAATACCGGAGATAATACAGGGCAAAACAACAGAACTACACTGATCGCTATTCTGATTCCAGTTATGATATTTGCCATGTTATATAACCCTTGACATCAATACCACGCACTCTGTATGCTTCGTGCCCGGGAAGTTGTCGAATGGCTTAACCGAATCCACTCGGTATCCATAGTATTGGAAGTAGTACAGGTTCTCAGCCAGAGACTTCGGGTTGCAGCTGACGTAAACAATCTGGTCCACGCCATAGCCGATAATCATATCCAGCGCGTCGTTCTTGATGCCAACGCGCGGCGGATCCACGACGATAACGTCCGGTTTATCGCTGATGGAATCCAGCACTTTGAAGCAGTCACCGGCGATAAACCGGCAGTTGTCCAGCCCGTTCAACGCGGCAGTCTGCTTCGCCACTTCAACGGCTTCCTCAACGATTTCCACGCCAAGGGCCGTTCTGGCTTTGCGGGCGAGCACCTGCGTAATCGTACCTGTGCCGCAGTAAAGGTCAAAGGCGTCCTTGCCTTCAAAATCATCGATCAGAGACACTGCATAGGTGTAGAGATTCTCCACTGCCTCCACGTTCGTCTGGAAAAAAGAGAAGGCGCTGACGCGGAACTTCAGTCCCATGATCTCTTCGTTGTAGTAGTCGCGTCCGCTCAAAGTCCGCAGTTCATCGCAGTACACGGCGTCCGCCAGACGGTCGTTGATGGTACGCAAAACCCCCACCACCTGGTTTTCCAATGGCAGGCTCCTGATCATCTCCGCATAGCCCGCTTCATCAAAGACCTCTCCGCCAACCGCAGCGCCGCCGTCCGAGGCGGTCACAATATTGACCAGCAGTTCGCCAGTCCTCACGCCTCTGCGCACGATGAGATGGCGCATGAGCCCCGTGTGGCGCTTCTTATGATAGTGGCTGTAGCCTTTGCTCTCCACGAAGTCCAGTGTCGCGCGCAGAATCTTGTTGAAATCTTCGTGCACCAGCTGACACTGATCCACAGTGATGATGGACATGAACCGTCCGCGCGGGTGCATACCCAGAGTCGTCGGTCCATTCTTCACCTCATCGCCGAAGGTGTACTCCATCTTGTTCCGGTAGGCGTACCGGGACGGCGCTGCCTGAATCGGCAGAAATTCACCGTAGTTTATGGATTTGGCATCAAGCAGTCCGCGGACTTCACCTTCTTTGTTTTTGAGCTGTTCCTCGTAAGGCACGCCCTGATAGACGCAGCCGCCGCAGAGCTCGTGGTCGCGGCACAGACCGCGATCCGCGCAAGTTTCTCTAGAATTCGCCATAGGCATCGAAAAACTCCTTCTTGTATTCTGTGAATCTGTCCTCATCGATGGCCCGACGGATGTTCTCCATGGTCTTGATGAGGAAATGCAGATTGTGATTCGTCATGAGCATGGCGGAGAGTATCTCATCGCTCTTGAAGAGATGCCTCAGGTACGCCCTGCTGTAATTCCGGCAGGTGTAGCAGTCGCAGTTCGGATCCAGCGGCGTGAAATCGCGCTCGTACTTCTTGTTCTTGATGTTCACGCGGCCCTGAGAGGTCATGGCCATGCCGTGGCGCGCGATTCTCGTCGGCAGCACGCAGTCGAACATGTCGATGCCCCGCTCCACGCCTTCAAAGAGACAGTCCGGGCTTCCCACGCCCATCAGGTAACGCGGCTTGTTCTTCGGCAAAAGCTCCACGCAGTCGTCCATGACTTCGTACATCAGTTCCTTCGGTTCTCCCACGGACAGCCCGCCGATGCTGTATCCCGGCAGATCCATCTCAACGACCTGCTCGGCGCTCCGCTCCCGCAGATCCTTGTAAGTTCCGCCCTGCATGATTCCGAACAGAGACTGGTTGCATCCTTCGCCCAGCACCTGGCTCTCCCCGCCGAGGGACGCCGCATATTCTTCGTGGGCCGCCTTGCAGCGTTTCAGCCAGCGCGTGGTGAGTTCCAAAGATTCCTCCACATACCGTCGCTCCGCCGGCCAAGGCGCGCATTCGTCAAAGGCCATCATGATGTCCGATCCCAGCGCGTGCTGGATCTCCATGGATTTCTCCGGCGAGATCATGTGGCGCGATCCGTCGATGTGGGACTGGAACTTCACGCCTTCCTCGGTGATCTTCCGCATCTTACCCAGGCTGAACACCTGGAATCCGCCGCTGTCCGTCAGAATCGGCTTGTTCCAGTTCATGAATTTGTGCAGACCGCCGGCCTCCTTCACGATTTCGTGACCCGGTCTCAGGTACAGATGGTAGGTGTTGCTCAGAATAATCTGCGCACCCAGTTCTTCCACCTGTTCCGGACGCATGGCCTTCACTGTCGCCGCTGTGCCGACCGGCATGAAAATCGGCGTCTGGATATCGCCGTGAGGCGTGTGCACGATGCCACGCCGCGCTTTGGTCCTGCTGTCTGTCTTCAGCAGATCAAAGGTTACCGCTGTCATGTTCTCTCCTTTATCTCAACAAATGCTTATGCGAAATCTATACGAACGACTGATCAAAATTGATGATCACCTGATACTGTTCATTCTCAGCCTCAATGATGTCAGTCAGTTTCTCCGCGATTTTCTCTTTTCTCGCGAGGGCTTCCGGCCGCAGGACCACATCGAATATGACGTGCTTGTGGTCTTTTCGCGGAATGACGCGCACATCGTGGTAACTCTCCACACCCTCGACATCGGGGATCGTTTTCTCCAGTATTTCGACGATTTTGAGCGTCTCTGGATCGTCAACTACGATAGGATCCAGATGCCCTGCGGCATCGAAGTTCATCTCTTCTTTCAGGCGGCGTTCAATATGGTCGATGATTGAATGTGCTGAAAGAAGATCCTTGCGGGAATCCACCTGTATATGGAATGACCCATACGCTCTGCCCGGTCCATAGTTGTAGATGATGATATCATGTGCGCCCAGAACCTCAGGCTGCTCCATGATGATTTCCTCTATTCTCTTTACCGTTTCCTTGTCAGGTCGTTCGCCCAACAGCGGATGAACCGTCTCCCGTATAATCTGGAAACCTGTGAAGAGGATGAACAGAGAAACGAGACAGCCCATGTAACCGTCCAGATCAATTCCCGTGAAATGATGCAACAGCATCCCGAGCACGATGACGATACTGGTAATCACATCGTTCCGGTTGTCCATTCCCGCCGCGATAACCGGCAGGGAATTAATGTGCTTGCCCGTTGCGATAACAAACAGAGCCTGAGAACCTTTCAGCAGTATTGCAAAGACCATAAACCCGACCATGAGCCAGGTGAAATGGGTCGGCTCCGGATGGATGATCTTGTCGATGGAGGAGCGCATCAGCTGATACCCGACGATGAAGATGATCGCCGACACCATCAGACTGGCCAGATACTCCGCCCTGGCGTGTCCGTATGGATGTTCCTCATCCGCCGGTTTTCTGGATATGTGCGATGCAACCAATGTGATGACCGCCGCCAGGGAGTCCGCAAAATCGTGGAAACCGTCCGCCACAACGGCGATGGAATGAATCAACAGTCCCAGTATGATTTTGACAATGCAAAGCACGCTGTTCACGATGACGCCCAAAGCGCCCGTCAGCTTCGTGTAACCGGCCCGCACCTCCGGGTTCTTATAGTTTTCGTAGTCTTTGACAAATGTCTTCCAAAGATATTCTTTCATAGTCTTATCTATTCAATGAACATGGCGTCTCCGTAGGAGAAGAATCGATACTCCTCCCGCACTGCCTCTTCGTATACCTCCAGTATTTTTTCTCTGTCGTAGAGGGCGGATATGAGCATCAGCAGCGTGGATTTCGGAAGGTGGAAGTTGGTGATCAGAGAATCGATGATCTTCCACTCGTAGCCCGGGTAGATGAAGATGCCCGTGCTTCCGGACCCTGCGCGCACCTGCCAGCACTCCGCTGCTTCATCAAAGTATGCGGCGCTCTCCACGGTCCTTGTCGACGTGGTGCCGACGCTGATCACGCGTCTGCCTTCCCGCTTCGCCCGGTTGATGGTCTCCGCCGCTTCCTCCGGAACGGTGTATTCCTCAAAGTGCATGTGGTGGTCTTCGATATTCTCTACCTTGACCGGCCGGAAGGTTCCGATTCCTACATGCAAGGTCACGTAAGCCAGTTCGACGCCCTTCGCCTTCGCCGTCTCCAGAAGTTCCTCTGTGAAGTGCAGTCCTGCCGTCGGCGCTGCTACGGATCCCTCTTCTCTGCAATAGACCGTCTGGTATCTGTTCTTGTCGTCGTCTCCCGACGGCCGTTCAATGTACGGAGGCAAAGGCATGCTGCCGATCTCCTCCAGCCGTTCCATGAAGATACCTTCGTATTCAAACTGCACGATACGGGTGCCGTCCGCCCCAAAGTCCAGGATGTGGGCCCTGAGCAGCGGTCCCTCCGGAATATCGCTTCCCGGTCCGCTGAAGATCACGTCGTCGCCCGGCTTGAGCCTGCGTCCAGGTCTGACCATCACTTCCCAGGTATCGCCCGCCCCGGTTCTCTTGATAAGCAAAAACTCCACGCGGGCGCCGCCCTCTTTGGCACCTTTGCCCGCGTCGTCCTTAACGGCTTTGCGGCCGAAGAGACGGGCCGGTATGACTTTGCTGTCATTGAGAACGAGGCAGTCCCCCTCCTTCAGATACTCGAGGATATCGAAAAAGTGCCGGTGCTCGATTCGCACGTCGGCCCAGCTGCCGTCCTCCTTTTTATCTCTGTGTACAACAAGAAGCCTGGAGGAATCTCTCTTCTCCGCAGGCTTCTGTGCTATTAAACTCTTCGGTAATTCATAATCGAATGCTTCTATTCTCATGTCGATCCTTTCGTCTAAACGCAGACAAAATTCTTTTTCCGCAGGCCGGCGTTGTGCCGACCGCAGGTCAATTATACATCAAGTTCCAGCTGGATGTCATCATCGCCGGACAACTTGCCGTCATCCTCATCGTACTCCATACCCAGATGCTTATAAGCCGCCCGTGAGACCACACGTCCCTTCTTGGTGCGGTTGAGAAATCCGATCTGGATCAGATACGGCTCATAGACGTCCTCGATGGTCACCCTCTCCTCGCCGATGGACGCGGCAATCGTATCGATGCCCACAGGTCCGCCGTCGAACCGCTCGATGATATTGCGCAGAATCTCCCGGTCCAGATTCTCCAGACCCATGAAGTCCACACCCAGTGCTTCGAGAGCTTTCTTCGTAATATCGATGTCGATGGATCCGGTTCCCTTGACCTGAGAGAAGTCCCGGACTCGCTTCAGGATCCTGTTGGCCACACGCGGCGTACCGCGGGAGCGACGCGCCATCTCGTAGACAGACTGTTCGTCTACGGAGACATTGAGCAGCCCCGCCGTCCGGTGGATGATGTCCGCCAGTTCCTCCGGCGTGTAGAGTTCAAATTTGCAGCTGACGCCGAATCGATCCCGCAGCGGCGCGCTCAGGCTGCCGGCTCTCGTCGTGGCGCCGATCAGCGTGAATCTGGCGATATCCAGACGGATGGAACGGGCCGACGGGCCCTTGCCGATGATGATGTCCAGTGCGTAGTCCTCCATGGCGGAGTACAACACTTCCTCCACGCTTCGGTTCAGCCGGTGTATCTCATCGATGAACAGAACATCGTTCTCATTGAGGCTGGTCAGAATCGCCGCCAGATCACCTGCCCGCTCGATGGCCGGCCCGGATGTGATCCGGATGTCGACGCCCATCTCATTGGCTACGATACCCGCCAGAGTGGTCTTGCCCAGTCCCGGAGGTCCATAGAACAGCACGTGATCCAGAGGCTCGCCTCTCATCTTGGCGGCCTCGATAAAGACCTTCAGATTATCCGTCGCCGCGCTCTGTCCGATGTACTCGGCCAGAGTCTTCGGACGGATGCTGAACTCGCTTTTCTCCTCGTCCCTGCCCAGCTGCGCTGATGTAATTCTCTCCTCGTAATCCATTGTGTATCTCCATTTGACTCTGCCCTGGCAAAATACCTAGAACAGATTCTTCAGTGCGCGTTTGATGTACTCCTCGGTCGTCAGATCGTTGTCCGGCACAGACGCCAGTGCGCTGGCCGCCTCACCGCGTGAGTATCCCAAAGCCACAAGCGCGCTGATGGCCTCGCCTCTGCCGCCCTGATCCATTGCCACGTCCGCCGCGCCCGCATCCAGATAGGATCCATCCGGCGCCGCAGCCGTGAACTTATCCTTGAGCTCCAGCACGATTCTCTCGGCGCTCTTCTTACCGATACCGTTGGCCCTCTGAAGCGCCTTGGCATCCTCGAAGACAATGGCCTGCTTCAGCTGATCCAGCGTGAGCGCGGAAAGAATCGCCAGTGCCGCCTTCGGTCCCACGCCGCTGACGCCGATGAGCTTCTTGAAAGCGTCCAGTTCGCCCTTTCCCGAAAATCCGTAGAGGCTCATTTCGTCCTCCCGCACGATCATGGACGTGTGGACGAGCACCTCTTCGCCCTCCGCGTTGAGATAAGCGGCGGAGTTAGCCGGTACAGAGACCAGATACCCCACGCCGTTCACATCTATCACGATATATCCGTCGCCTTTCTCGGCGAGGATTCCTCTCAGAAATCCAATCATTTATACACTCCTGTCAGTCTGTTGTCGGCGCTGTGGCCGTGGCAGATGGCTGCCGCCAACGCATCCGCCGTGTCGTCCGGTTTCGGAACTTCCGGCAGATTCAGCATGGTCTTTACCATGAATTGCACCTGCTTCTTATCCGCCCTGCCGTATCCGACCAGGGCCATCTTAATTTCAAGAGGCGTGTATTCGGCGACTTTCAGCCCGCCTTTGACACAGGCGAGAATGGCCACGCCCCTCGCCTGTCCGACGTTGATGGCTGTTGTCGTATTGGTGTTGAAAAACAGCTTCTCTATACTTGCCTCCTCCGGTCTGTACTCCTCAATGATCTCCCTGAGCCCATTGTAGAGGGTTTCCAGCCGGTCGGGCATCTCCATGTCCTTGTCCGTGGTTACCGCACCGTAATCGATGGTTCTGAAGTGGTTGCCCTTCTTCTCAATGACGCCCCACCCCAGAATAGCGTACCCCGGATCGATTCCAAGTATGATCATTTGCGCCTCCTGCGACTCGATTATACCATGACGAACAAGTGTTTGTCTACAGGAAGCCGAACAAAAGCAATACAATTTATTTCAGTTTTTGCATATGCAAAGGTCTTCCCTATGGTATAATTATGTACCAATAAGCGTAATTATTATTAAGAGGAGGTCGCCGATGCGCATATCCAGACAGAATAAGATTCTTGAACTCATCGAAAACAACGAGATTGAGACACAGGACAAACTTGCAGCGATGCTGCGTGAATATGGCTACGACGTCACACAGGCTACCGTATCCCGCGACATCAAGGAACTTCAGCTCGTTAAGACACTCACAGCGGAAGGCAAGTACAAGTACGCCGTTTCACCAAGTCAGGACGGCCCGATTCCTGCCCGCCTCATCGACATCTACAGAAGTACCGTCCGGTCTATCAACAAGTCCGGAAACATCGTGTTGCTCAAGTGTCTGTCCGGATGCGCCAACGCCGCCGGCGAAGCTCTCGACTCCATGGAACTGCACCATGTGATTGGCTCCGTCGCAGGCGATAATACCCTCCTCCTCGTCATCGACGATCCTGCGAACTCAGATGAAGTCGTGGATATCCTCCGCGGACTTCTGGAAAAGTAACCAATGATCAGACATATCAGCATCCGTAATTTTGCCATCATTGAAAATGTCGAGATCGATTTCAATGATGGTCTTAATATTATCACCGGCGAAACAGGCGCCGGTAAATCTGTTGTCATCGAAGCAGTGAGTCTGGCTCTCGGGAGCCGGGCAGACACTGCTTTTGTGCGTACGGGAGCGGATAAAGCCGTCATCCAACTGGTCGCAACTGCAGATGGAGATGAATACGTAATCACCCGCGAAGTTTCCGCTGCAGGCCGTAGCCTCTGCCGCATCAACGATGAGATCGTCACTCTTGGCACCTTGAGCCAGTTCTGCCGCAGCCTCGCCGATATCCACGGACAGTACGACCATCAGTCTCTCCTCGACCCGGACAATCACATCCGCCTCGTCGACCTCTACCGCAAAGACTCCATTCTTCCTGCAAAAGCAACCGTCTCCGCTCTTTACGCTGAGTACACCGGCCTTTGCGAGGAACTGGCGCGGCTCAGAAGAGCTCAGGCCGAAGGCAAGCGGCAGCGGGACTTTATGGATTTTGAATTAAAAGAGATTGAGGACGCGCATCTTGTCGAAGGCGAAGACGACGCTCTCGAAGATGAGATTTCACTTCTGCAGAACAGCGAAAAGATTTTCAGTTCTCTGGCGGGCGCATACCAGACCGCGTCGGAGAGCGACTACTCGATTCTGTCAGCTATGAGGCATGTCTCCGACATGGTCGGGGAAACATCCGAATACACGAAGGACCTGGCGGAGCTCAGCCAGCGTCTGGAAAGTCTCTATTATGAATACGAGGACGCCTGCACGAGCCTGCGTGATCTGCGAGACGGTACTGTCTACGACCCGGCGGCGCTGGACGAAGCCATCAACCGCTATGAGACGATCAAACGGCTCAAGGAAAAGCATGGGCGCACGATTCCGGAGCTTCTCGCGTACGCCGACGAACTGCGCGTGAAGCTGTCATCCATTGATAATGCAGATGAAGAGATTGCTTCCCTGCAGACCCGGATCGACGCTGCCGCCGCTTCATTGGCGGAGGCTTCTGAAACGCTCAGCTCCCTGCGCCGGGCTTCCGCGTCCGAGCTGGAAACGCTCATCACCGAGCAGCTCAGCCAGCTCAACTTCAGGGATGCTGCTTTTGCAATAGATTTCAGGAAGGCTGTCGACGCGGCCGGCAATCCTCAGTTCACGGCGGAAGGCACCGACATCGTCGAGTTCCTGATCACCACGAACCGGGGCGAGCCTCTCAAACCGCTGAGCAAAATCGCGTCGGGTGGCGAGATGTCCCGCATCATGCTGGCCTTCAAAAAAATCATCGGCGACTACGACCACATTCCGACCATGATCTTCGATGAGATCGACAGCGGAATCAGCGGCATCGCGGCGTCCGTCGTCGGCCGTAAACTTCGCGAAATCGCGGAGCGCCACCAGATCATCTGCATCACGCACCTGCCGCAGATCGCCGCGTACGGCACCAGCAATTACCGCATCTGGAAGCACTCCGACGACCTTATGACCTTCACTTCCGTCGATCCGCTCGATCCGGAGGAGAAGGTCCGCGAGATTGCCCGCCTCCTCGGCGGAGAGACCATCACTGAGACCACCCTGGCGTCCGCACGGGAACTGATCGAAGCATCAAAATAGTCGTTCACTGCATCTCTTTGAAAAAGGAGTTGCAGTTTTTTTATTGCCGTGATATTGTTGGGATATATTTACAGTATTGTTAATTATAGGGTATTGGTTGTGAGGTTAATATGACTACGACGGCGCTAAACACTCCTCTGCTCGTGAACGCACAGATCAAACGAATTCAACAGCAGCTGAACCGGGAGTTGATGTCTTTGCAGAAAGAATTGAACCGTTTGCCGGAGGGGACTCTCTATATCCTTAAAAATCGTAAGTGGATTACGTTTTATATGCGGCGTGGCAGCAAGAGATGTGGGATTGGTAAAAACAGAGACCTGGTTTATGGTCTTGCGAGACGACAGTACGTCCTCTTGCTTATGCGTTTTATCAGCGAATTTCTTGATAAACTATACATCTGTGATTTAGATACTATCGTTGCTTCCTTCTTATCCGAACTAAACCTACTACTTGGTAAGTTTGAAAACGCTGGGCTTGATTTGGATCGCATTACCATGACAACCAATCAGTTAATATGGAATTCAGATTGCAACAGCAAAAGCAATCATTATAGAGAAGACCTTATCTACCCTACAGCTGGACGTGTTTACATGCGATCGAAATCAGAACAGGCACTTGGAAATCTGCTTGAACAGCTTCATATTCCTTATCGCTACGAGGCAGTAATAATTATAAATGGAATTGCGTATCACCCTGACTTCATCATCATGCTCCCAAGCGGACGCTTGATTATCATTGAGCATACCGGGCGCTTAGATTTGAAAAAGTACAACGAGGATCTACTCTACCGCCTTCAGGCATATAACGACGCCAGCCTTCTGATTGGGCGCGATGTCTTCTTCACTTTTGAACGCGATACGCGTGATAATGCTATTCTTAAAGAAGTCTTGTTCCAGATTTTAACGTCTGTGCCTTCAGATAATATGTTTTTAAGGAAAGTTGCTGTCAGAGCCGGCTGTCATCTCGATTAATCATGAAAGGTCAACGATGTTTCAATAACTTCAGCCATTAGTTTCATGAGAATCGGCTCATCTGATAGCGGTTCTCATGAAAGTCCAACCATATCTCAATGATTTCAGCCATTGCTTTCATGAGGATCAGCTCATTTGATCACAATTCTCATGAAAGCTCTACGATGCTCCAAGGGGTTCAGCCATTGCCTTCATGAGAACAACCTCATATTGTTGTGATTATTATGAAAGCTCAACAATATCGACCATTGCTTTCATGAGTACAGAGATGATGGTTCCATTCGGCGCATAAAAAGAGCCGCTTTTCACAAAGCGGCTCTGTCTTTGACCATTATTTGTTGATCGATAAGCTTATGCTTCTTCAGCCGGAGCTTCCTCTGCTGGTGCAGCTTCTTCTGCAGGCTCTTCAGCAGGTGCTTCCTCTACTGGAGCTGGAGCTTCCTCAACCGGAGCTTCCTCTACTGGTGCCTCGGCGGCTTCCGCCTCAGCTGCTGCCTTCGCGGCCTTCTCTGCTGCGATCTCTTCCGGTGTAGGCGGTTCGATGGTCTCTCTGATGCTCAGGGAGATGCGCTTTCTGTCTTTGTCGATCTCGAGGATCTTGACGTTGACAACCTGTCCTACCTGCAGCTCATTGTTGATGTTCTCAACTCTCTTGTGAGCAACCTCGGAGATGTGTACGAGTCCGTCGAGTCCTGGTTCCAGTTCAACGAATGCGCCGTACTCTTTGATCTGAACGACTTTACCTTCGATGACCTGTCCAACTTCATACTTCTCGTCGATGACGCTCCATGGCTCAGGCGTGTTCTGCTTGAGACCCAGGGAAATCTTTTCTTTCTCTTCGTTCATGGAGAGGATCTTAACGTTGATCTTCTCACCGATGGAGAGAACTTCCTGAGGGTGCTTCAGCTTGCCCCATGAAATCTCTGAGATGTGAAGCAGTCCGTCGATTCCGCCGATGTCTACGAATGCGCCGTAGTCAGTGAATCTCATAACGGTACCTTCGACCACGTCGTCCACGTGGAGCTTCTCCCAGATTTCCTGGACGAGCTTCTTTCTCTCGTCAGCCAGATACATCTTGTGTGAGAATACAGCCTTCGTCTTAGCCGGATCGATTCTGAACACTCTGACGTTCATCGTCTGTCCCACGAACTCTTCTGCATCCACTACGAAGTGATCTGAAAGCTGTGAAAGAGGAATGAAGCCTGAGAACTCTTTGTACTCAGCAATCACGCCGCCTCTGACAGCTCTTGTGACTTTGACCTCGATAACTGATTTATCTTCATACGCTTTGACAACTTCTTCCCAGTTGGCAATGTACTCGAGTTTCTTTGTTGACAGCAGGATCCCGCCATCTCCATCATCAGTCTTGATTACCTTAG
>SVCX01000009.1 GCA_015058145.1 Clostridiales bacterium
ATACATCGCTTATTACAACAACGAACGGCCGGCGTATGCATTGCATTACAAAAGCCCAGTCCAGTACAAGACTGAAATGGGCTTTGTGTGATTTTTTAGACTGTCTACTTTTTGTTGACTAGTTCACCCTTTTGAGGCGGCTTTTTTCGTTATAATGAACGTTATCGTTATTTCATTTCCTTTTCTTTCTGTTTGATCTGCTCCCACAGGGAGACGTTCTCATCGATGCTGTCGATTTCCATGTCGCCGAATACCCACGGATGCCGGCGAATCATCTTTTCTGAAATACCCTGTATCACATCATCGATGGTGAAGGTTCCGTCCTCCGCACCGATCTGCGCGTTGAGCACGATCTGCAGAAGCACATCGCCCAGTTCTTCGCACAGGTTTTCATCATCCCCGTTCAGCATCGCTTCCACGGCCTCCTGCGCTTCTTCTGTCATGTACTTCGTCAGCGTTTCATGAGTCTGGGCTCTGTCCCAGACGCAGCCGTCCGGCGCCCTGAGCTGCGCGACGATATCCACGAAATCACGGAAGTCGTAGGCTTCCTTATTCACAAGCTGTTCCTTGGTCTGTAACGAACGATTCCTCTCCTCATCTACGATACCGATATCCACGGTGATGACCTCTCCACAGTACTTTGAAGCAAACCCCTGCAGGTGCACCGGCTTCTTCGCATGAAACGTGACGGTACAGTCCGCCTTAACACAACGCTCGTCCAGTTCGCTTTCATCCGTCAGATCTCCGCCCATGCCGGACGGAATGTCCAGCGCAAAGACAACAGCCCCTGCTGCCTTTGCATCGGCGATTTCGGCCGCCGCGGCGGCGCCTTTCTCCCTCAACCGGCCATGGAAGCCCGTGCCGTAGATGGCGTCGACCACCACGTCGGGATCGGGGTCTGCGTCCCCTAAAGCGGCAATCGGTATCCCGAGCTCCTTCGCGAGGCCGTAGTTCGTAACGGCGTCCGGCGTCTGCGGTTCGCCGTCGACGAGTATAAGCTGCACATCCCAGCCTCTCTGCTTCAGGATTCTTGCCACAACAAAACCATCCCCGCCGTTGTTGCCTTTGCCGCAGTAGATCCGCGCCGTCAGCTGACGAGTGGACGGATGGGGCCGCTCACGGGTGGCCATAGTCATTTCCATGATTCTGTTTGCAGCGATGTTGCCGGCGTTCTCCATCATCTGGTAGTAGGACAGCCCGGATTCATCCGTCGCCTTCTCCAGATCCTTCATACGCGCGCAGCTTACACAGTATTCGCTCATATTAGTTTTCCCTTTCATCCGCAGTACAGTTGACTCGTACTATTCCGCCTGCGGCCAGTAGACGCAGTAGCACGGATAGTATTCGCCCATGTAGACCCAGACAGTATCGCCCATCTCCAGTTTCGTCTTTTTGTCGGCGAAGTAGAGGTCCGGGATGAAGAGCTTGACCGTCGTGCGCTTTCTGCCTTTGAGCAGAATGCCTTCAGCGGTCGGATTCGCTTTGAAATTCTCCAGCTTGGTGCGGAAATTTTCAATGCCCGCTTCCTTGCCGAAGTGATCCGCGAACTGATCTACATCCGCGTAAACGACGTTGTCCGGATCCTGGAACCAGCCGAATCTCATCATTGCTTGATTACCTCCTTGCTGTGCTTCCAGTACTGTCGTTCCATTTGAATGGTACATATGCGTCTGGCAAATGTCAAGGCGCTTTAGCGGGTCGTTTTTGCTGCCTGCATTAGACAAACACTTCTGTCTATTATATAATTTTCTCAGATAGAATTACTCTCATCAGGAGGTGGGAAACATGAACAGAACCTACAACGACAAAATGTTTATCGAAACGTTTGAACATGAATACACATGGTTGAACGGATTTCTGAGAAACGTCAGGAGATACGGAAACAAATCTGCTCTGATCGACCCGATCAGAGAAAAAACGTGGACGTATAAAGAACTGGACGAAGAAGTCAACATGCTGGCCAACGCCCTCAAGGCAGACGGTGTAGGCAAAAACGACGTGGTCATGTCCATACTGAACAACTGTCCGGAATTCTGTTTTACCTACATCGCTCCAAGAAAGGTCGGCGCCATTGTGAGCCTGGTCAACTACAAACTCTCGCCGGGCGAGATGGCCAGACTGATCGAGCATAACCAACCGAAGGTCGTCATCTATCTGGCTGAACTGCGGGAACACGTTGAGGATGCGGTTAATATGTCATCGTTCAAGCCGACGCACGTAGTTATGGCAGACAACCTGGAAAACGATCCGCTTCCGGAAGGCCACATTTCCTACGAATCATATATCGAAGGACAGAGCAAGGAAGCTCCTCCTTTCGATTTCCCTCACCACATCTACGACGAGGTCGTCCGCATGTGCACCAGCGGTACTTCCGCTCTGCCGAAGAACGTACCTCTGAACGATATCAATGAAGTCCTCTCGGCCCACGACGCCATCATGCACTACCCGCTCAACTGCACCGATGTCTGCATGAACATGACGCCGCTGTTCCACAGAGGCGGCAGCCATTCCGGAGGAACCTGTCCAACGTTCTTCGTGGGCGCCACCCTCCTTCTGATGCGTGCTTTCTCACCGAGAGTTACGCTCAACTATGTAGAGAAATACAAGATCACTTTTCTGACCGGCTCCCCATCGTCGTTGGAGATGATGGCGAGAATTCAGGAGCGGGATCCGGTGGATCTCTCCTCTCTGAGAGGCCTGGTCACCATGGGCGCTCCGCTGGACAAGGCCGCTTGCGAGCGGTTCCTGAAAATCCTCACGCCGAACATTCTCAATGGATACGGCACGACGGAGACCTTCTGGAACTCCTTCCTGCGTCCTTACGACCTGCCGGAATATGCAGGTTCAGTCGGCGGCAGCTGCATCGACGATGAAGTCCGCGTTGTCAAAGTCTACGAAGACCGCAAGGCGGAACCAGATGAAATGGTTCCGATGGATAATGAGACGGTCGGCGAAGTCATACTCTACTGCCCGGGCAAAACCACCTACAGCTACTACAAAAATCCTGAAGAGGAAGAGAAAAAATTCTACAAGGGTTGGATGTACACCAACGACTTGGGCTACTGGGATCAGAACACCTACGTCACCATTACCGGCCGTAAGGACGATATGATCATCAGCGCCGGCGAAAATGTCTATCCAACTCAGGTGGAAGAGGCAATTAATGAATTCGACAGAGTGTCCGACTGCATGGTTACTGCCGTTCCCGACGAGGCCAGAGGTCAGGCAATCGCCGCGTACATCGTTCCGAAGGACGACTCACTGACCGTCCGCGATGTCTTTGAATTCTGCCGCAACACGCCGATGCTTTCCACTTACAAGCGCCCGAGATGGTATATGATTGTCGACAGTCTCCCGATGACGGCAACCGGCAAGAAAATGCACTACGCCCTCAAGCAGCAGGCGGAGAAGGATCTGGCAGCAGGATTGTTGAAGAGAAAGTAGGCGCAGCAGCATGGCAGACAAGAAAGTAATTGAACTCAGACCGGCGCTGGTACGTCCGAAATTCGCAGATATCGACGTGATTGACAACCTTGAGTCAGGCGGCCGCAAACGCTGCAGCATCACCGTAGACTACTCTGAATACGACGTCAAATCTCTGATCCGGGAAGGCCTGGATCTGGAAGGCGCCATGGATCACTACAAGGAGCGCATCACCTACATTGTACGGCGATATCTCCTGACCGACTTCGAGGTGCGAAACGGCTGGGATGAGATACTGAACGTGATCAAACCATATGTAGAACAATACTATAAATAAAGAAACAGCCCGTCAGGGCTGTTTTTTTAATACATATTGTCAGTCGGTTTATAGGCTCATGAAGATGCTGACCAGCACTGCTACAGACGCGGACAGTATGACACCGTTCACAAAGGAGTAGACGGCGATGGTGCTGTCGGTGGCTTTTTCAACCAGCGGCAGACACACGTCCATAGATGATGCTCCCGGCAGACAGTAGCACTCGATGTAACCGAGGCGCTTTGCGCAGACCGGAATCAGCAGAATGCCGACCACCTCACGGATGACACAGTGCATAAAGCAGATGGCGCTGACCTTCGTTGAATAATCCACCAGCATGGCCGCCGCTAAGGAATACCAACCAAGGCCGGATCCGATGCAGAGGCTGTCCTGCAGACTGAACGGCAAAAACAGGGAGGCGATCACGCATCCCAAAAGCATGGCGCCGATGGAGACGAACGGGAACACGACCACGCGCCATCCGGCGCTTTTGAAGTTGGTCACAAGGGTTCCTTCCGTACCGATGTCGATACCTACGAGCACTAGCAGCGCGCAAAGGGTTATCATCAGCAGCGTACCTGTGACTGCGATGAAGCCATCCGGCAGGAACAGGTATCCCGCTGCGATGCCCACCGCCACGAAGACCACCATAATCACCGTCAGGCTATTCAGCTTCGGCGTCGGCGCTCCATCGTCGGCAGCCGCTTCCGCGGCTTCTCTCGCAGCGCCCCGTTTGCCGTAGCGGTCAAAACCCATAATCCTGCGGACGAGGGTAAACGCCACGAGGGTCACGAGCATGATGACAATTGTGAAAACGAAGGAAACCAGGCCGATGGTGCCAAGTGAAGATACGATTTCCTCGCTGGCTCCGATTCGGCTGCCCATGAGAAACACGAGCACGATGATGACCAGCGTCTGAAGGCCTCCGACCCACTTCCATGTTTTATTTTGTTTTTTGAGCCTCGCTCCGATGAAGTATCCTGCTACGGTCACTGCGAGGTAAATCAGTAAGTCAATCAAATCAATTCTCCTGCATGCTGCCGCGGTCAGCGGTTTTTCACGCACCACCATGAGACGGCCGCTATGATGATGACAGCGCCGACCAGTGCGAACGGTCCCGGTGTTTCACCGATGAAGATGGCGACCCACACCGGATTGAGTAACGGCTCCAGCATACCGATGAGAGAACACGCCAGCGGCGGACAATCTCTCGAGGCGATACCGTAGAGCACATAAGGTATTCCAAGCTGGAAGACTCCGAGTATTATAACATAAACGATTTCCATGCCGCAGGCGTGAGCAGTCATTGGAATTCCCAGCGGCAGCCCGATCAGCAGTGTAATCGCGTGGGCGATGAGGATACCGCTCATCCTCGTGGAATCATCGTCTCCGCCCTGCCCGACCATGACGAACATCTGGGCCAGAAAGATGCCTGCCAGTATACCCAGAACATTTCCAAGCATATTTCCAGGCGACAGTTGGTCGAGGAAGAACAGCACCATGCCGGCCATGGTGATGCAGACGACCAGGACGTCACGCTTTTGCATCTTCTGCTTGAAGAAGAGCGCGGAGATGATCAGAATAAAAATCGGGGCCGTATATTGGAGCACGATGGCGTTGGCCGCCGTCGTCAGTTTGTTGGCGACGGTGAACAGTGTCGCTGAAAAACCGAGGCCTATGCCGGCTAGCAGTGAATAGCGGTTCAGTTTGAACTTTGTATGGGTCGCCGCCATGTACATGGCCATGATGCTGCCGGAAATACCGCTCCGCACGCCGGCAATCAGGAACGGACTCCACGAAATCAATTTGATAAAGATTCCGGCGATACTCCACATAGCCGCCGTCAGAACCATGAGCAGCATGGCCTTGTGTTTTCTTTTGAGGTCGGTCTGCGTGTCGATCATGATCTGCTCCTGCGGCTCCTGTGATAGAGTTCAATACCTGCGTATATCAGGCCGATGACAATGAATGCAAATACGGCGTAACCCACCAGATACAGCCCATCGCCGGTGATGTGCGCGATCATTTCCAAAGGCGTGGCCTTCGGCGGCCAGTTCACAAACATGTAGTTGCAGTCAGCCGCCCGGTCGAAGAAGTAGACCGGGATTGCCACACCAATCATGAAAATCCAGACATAGTGGGCGTGTCGAACGCTCAGCTGCGCCCAGCCGCTCTTCACCATCATTATCGGATAGAGCAAAAGCATTCCGTGCCAGACGTATCCGTACAGGTTCATGAAATTGAACACGGGATACAGGTGCGCCCAGTCAGGGAACAGCAACGCCGCAATCGTCCCCGGCACAATGACCACGCAGGCGATTTCACTCAGGATCATCCGCCACTTGAACGTGCTCGCCAGAGACGCCGCGATGAACACAAACACGCCGAGGCTGCACAAATGCAGCGGCAGATACCCCACGCCGAAGTGCCCTGTTTTTATCAGAAAGGCGTCTTTAAATATTTCAAGCCCCACCATGATCCATGGCAGGACTTTCATGGACGCCGCCCGTCTGGCATCCTGCGCCGTCAGCAGTCTGACGGTCAGTACAAGCAGCACGCCAAGCACGAGCAGGGTCACGATGTGCTCCGCGCTGAAGCGCATGTAACCCAACCCCTGCGGCAGATCTTCATATTGCTTCCAGAAGTAGTCGGACATATTATTCGCGTACCAGTTCTCCGCGATATCCTTCTACTCCGCCAATGCTCTTGATGTTTTTGTAACCCGCGCGCCGAAGTCTCTTGGCGGCTCTCTCCGCTCTCGCTCCGTTGGCGCAGTACAGGTATACCGGCGTATCAAAATCCGGAATGAATTTCGCTGCGCTCTTCAACTGGTTCAGCGGCATGTTCACGCTGCCCGGAATATAACCGTGCTTGCGCTCGCTCGGATTTCTCACGTCAATCAGCACTCCTCTTCCGGCAAGGCGGCCGAACTCTTCCAGCCCGACGCTGATATCTACTTTCTTTCTCAAAAACATATCCGTATTCCTCCCTAATCACTATTTCTTCAATATCTTATATCCTTCCACTCTGACTCTGGCGATTTCCGTACCGTAGTCATCTGTCACGTTCACCTCGTAGAAGCAGGCGTGATGCCCGTCTCTGATGCAGTGCGCCTCACAGATCAAATGTCTTCCCTTATTCTTGTCCATGAAAATCGCATGGGAGCCCAACGTCACGCAAGGATCTGAATCAAAGTTGGAAGCAACCGCAAAGGCGAAGTCGCACAAAGTGAAATACACGCCGCCCATGACGTTTCCCATAGCGTTCAAATGCCGCTCATCCAGGTCCAATTCAACCTTGGCGTATTGTTTCCTGGCTTCTGTGATCTCAATTCCCGTCACTTCGCTCGCATATTTATCATTCGCGAAATACTTTCTTGCTCTTTCCAAATCTGTCATCGTTGTTCAGACTCCTTTCGTGTTACAATTATACCACAAGGAGGCGTTCTCATGAGCAAGAACAATAAAGGCTACGTTCAGGTTTATACGGGCAATGGCAAAGGCAAGACGACCGCCGCCCTCGGCATCACGATGCGCGCTTCCGGCGCGGGGATGAAGGTCGCCTTCATACAGTTTATGAAGGCTTTGGGCTACAGCGAGCAGAAGATACTGCCGACGCTTCCCGGCGTCACATGGAAGACCCTCGGCAAACCCTTCTTCATTGCAAAAGCAGGAAGCATCTCCGAAGAGGAACTGGCCGGTTACGGCGACTCCTGTGTCGTTTTTGAAGAAGGCAATCCGCCGGCGGATTATGTGAAGATGATCCGTGATGGATTCGATGAGGCGCGGGAGATGGTTATGTCCGGCGAGTATGACATGGTAGTGCTCGATGAAATCAACTGCGTCATGTACTTCGAACTGCTCGACACAAAGGAAGTCCTGGACCTGATTCGGAACAAACCGACTCACACAGAGCTCATTCTCACCGGCCGCTGCGCACCGGAAGAAATCATAGAAGCCGCCGATCTCGTCACGGAGATGCGCGAAATTAAGCACTACTACAACGAAGGCGTGCAGGCGCGCCGCGGAATCGAGGATTAGAGAAGCCTCAGGAGATGTTAGGATTTCCTGCGCTGCAGGGACATGAAGATGCCCAGAATGCAGAGTCCCGTAAAGATAAAGAAGCAGATGTGCATGGTGCGAATCAGGTCTGCAGCCGGCACATCATAGAGGGAGACGTTGCCGATGGTTCCGCTGACGACCAGGGTGATAATGGCCATGCCGATGGTCTGTCCTGATGTACGCATAGTCGAAACAATGGAATTGGCAACGGCGAATTTCTGCGGCGGAACGCAGCTCATAATTACGTTTGTATTCGGTGATGAGAAGAGCGCGATGCCGAATCCTGCAGCTGCCATAGCGAAAACGATAGCCCATATCGGTGTGTGCACTTGTGTAAAACCGAAGAACAACAAAGTGAACGCACACACTGCCATGCCGCCTGATACTAGCTTGTAGGCGGGAACACGATCAGACATGCGCCCCATCCACGGCGAGAAGAGCGCCATGAATACCGGTTGGGTCATCATAATCAGTCCCGCTGTCTGAGAGTGCAGTCCCTGTGCCACCTGAAGGTAAATGGAAACGAAATAACCCAGCGCGAAGGTTGCGCTGTAGTTGAATAACGCTGTCAGATTCGACAGCGTAAACACCCTGTCCTCCGCGAAGATTCGCACATCGATGACAGGGTTCTCGAATTTCAATTCAATTTTTACGAACAGTATCCCCAGAATCACACCGACCAGAAGAAACGCCCATCCGAATCGGATGCTGTTCAGAGAAGTCAACCCATAGATCAGGCACATGATCATCAGAATATAAACGATATTTCCGCCGAGGTCGAATTTCGCCCCGGTTTTTTCTTGCCTGTCATCAGTGACTCCCGCCAGTGTCAAAATCATTGACGCGAAAGCGATGGCTGCGCCAAAGAGAAAGATCGCTTGCCATCCGAAGAAATTGTTCAGAAATCCGCCCAGTGCCGGACCAATGGCGAGGCCGGTATAAATACCCGATGTCACGATGCCGATGGCTTTGCCCCGCTGGTTGCCTGGGAATGCATTGATGGCAATGGGCATATTGGATGCGAAGATCATGGCCGCGCCGATACCCATGACGACGCGCGCTGTGAGGATTCCCGCAGATGACCCCATGAACACCGCTACAACAGAAGCAACGCCAAAAACAGCGACTCCCGCCGCCAACATATATTTTCTGCTGGTGCTGTCTGCAATTTTTCCGAACGGTACCGCCAAAGCTGCGATGATGATAACATAGGCTGTTGTGATCCAGCCCACACTCGCCGCTCCCATATTAAAGTATGTTCCCATGGCCGGTATCGCCAGATTCGTCGCGCTGCCCGAGAAGGCTGTCGCAAACGACGTTCCTGTCGCCACGGCAAGGGCAATCTTCTGTTCCTTTGTCATATACGCATTATAACAAAAGAGCCGTCGCTACAAAAGAGCGACGGCCCCTGAAACAGTGAACTACTCTAGTTTTTTCAAGTACTTCAAATCAGTCGGATTCTCTTCCGAGAACAGCTTATGAAAGTCCAATATCATATCTGCGACAATATCTGTTCTCTGATACATGGCGCTGTCTGTGACCCAACAGTTATTATTCTGAACAGCTGTCATCTTTTTCATGATTGGATCTTTACCTATCAAATCGTCCATCGTTTTCACAGAGCTATCTATACTGCCATTGTAGATGATATAATCAGCATCCACCGCAGTATCATAAAACGTCTCAATAGATGTATCGATAGATGTTCTGCCGCTATCATCATCCAGGTCCTTGAAAATGTATCTCGCTCCTGCGATTTCAATCATCGCAGGAATGTAGTCTGTGCTTCTCCTTACGACCGCCTTGCCATCAGACGAAATGTAGAAGAACGCAACAGTCTTTTCAGTATTTTCAAAGTCATCTAAGTCTTTAATTGCATCTATTTGCGTTGCGAAGAATGATTCTGCCTGCTCTTCGTGATCCGTCAGAATCCCATATAGCTTGATCCATTCTGCTCTGCCCAAAGGATCCGATTCGTAACTAGATCTGTCGACCATAACAGGAATGCCAAGATCTTCTAGCATTTCCTGAACTTCCGGTGAATGATCAATCATCGTTGACTCCAGTGCAAGATCACACCCTTCTTTCAGGATGGTTTCATAATCCGGCGCACTGTACTTGCCTGCAAATATGATATCCCCTTTTTCCATGGCTTCTTTGGGTTCATCGAAAGTCCATGACTCCTTTGGAACAGAGGACATGCGAATATGATCAATGGCGTCCATGGAACAGAACATCGCCATCGTCGCCGTAGCCGCCAGATAGATTGTATCAATCGGTTTCTGCAGAACTATAATGTCGCTTTCCAGGTTCTCCGGAACCGTTCCATCCTCAGGAACAATTAGAAAGCGCTGAAATCCATGGATGTCTACCAGGTCATAGCCGCCCTCATAACGGTAGACGCTGTACTCTGTAGCCCGTTGCAACTCAAGAGTTGATTCGTAGGTCAGTCCATCGATTTTCGGTGCGGTTTCAGTAGCTGTTTCGCCGCCTTCCCCACCGCATCCTGTGAAGAGCCCTGCAGTCAACATGCAGAGAGATACCATCAGTGCAATCAGCCTGTACTTTGTTTTCCTGTTATTACTGTTCATCTTCTACTTTTTCCTTTTTATTGTCTTTGACGTATTTGTCGAAAGCCTGAGACGCAGCCTCTTCCTCGCCGTAGATTGCACCATAAACTTTAATCCACTCTGCATCACCGTAATTCGTCGCTTCGTTCTGAGCACGGTCAACCATGACTGGAACAGACAGCGAAGAATATCTCGTCTGAAGCCTGCGTAGGGTTTTCGTTTTTTCTTTTGATGCTTCTACTTCTTCATCGGTGCTCTTTTTAGTCACTTTGTCCGGAAGCACTTCCGCCGGAAGGATAACCATGTCCCCTTCTTCCAGAACAATCTTCTTGAAATCCGGCTTCTCATATTCCCCGATATCATCCATTTTCTGAAGTGCGTCCTTCCTTCCAAGCTGCTCGATTCTGTCGCCTGCCTCCGCTGCAAAGGCAAAGGTACTGTCTATAGGCTTTTGCACGATGATACAGTCTTTTTCTATTCCGGCAGGAAGTTCTACGCCTTCTGGGACGACCAGATAATTAACGATGTTATTCTGATACAGTTCATTGGTAAATTCGTTTTCAGATTTGGCAATCGGCTTTCCGTCTTCATCATATTCGATTTTCTCTTCGCCGTTCACCTCTTCTTCCTTTGCGTCTTTGTCCGACTCTTTCTTTGGTTTTATATAAAGATCCGTACCTGAACTCTGATCGATTGAAATCAGTGTTATGCCTTGCTCATATTTGAAGATTTTGAAATACTTAGCGTATTCGATTTTCGTCTCGCCTTCATTCTCCAAACCAATCAGTTCCGGCGCTTTATCTGACAGTTTGTTTTTATCAATCAGTTCACCTTCTCCATCTTTTCCATCTTTACCAGCTGTTGCACCAGCCTTGTAGATGAAAATCTTATACTCAACCCAATGTGGTTGGGACATGGCAGTGGTTCTTCCGATAATCGTATTGTTGGCATTCAGTTTCACAGGGATGACAAATGTGGAATTTCCGCCACCCTGCTTCGAATATGTTCTGCCGTTCGCGCGGAGAGAATCATATTTACTGCTTCCAAAAACTATGGTTGCATAAGCTTTTCCGCCTTTAACTGTAATCTTTGTGCAGTGGATATACGCTAGTCTTCCGGAGCCGCCTGACCACCTGAACTTATCCGGTTTATAGACGCCGTCCTTCAGGCTCGTTGAATTGTCGACCTTACTCGTGCCTTTGTTCTTGGCATCCGCCCATTTTTCAATCTTCTTTTCTTTGTTTTTTTTCTTTTGGGAAGGCACTACAGATGTGCCGCCCTTCACTTTCTGAGCGCCTTTGCTATAGAACATGATCCACTTGTCCGGTCTCCAAGGATCTGTCGATGGATCAGTATCATGCTCATATTTCCAGGAGTGCGGTGTAATAGTCAATTTCTTGTCCAGGGCTGCAACTGGAATATCGAAGGTGTAGTATCCGTTGACGATCTTCGCCTTGATCCATTTGTTCTTTCCTGCGCTCCTTGCCTGCTTCGGCGTTCCCATGTAGACATAGTCATATCCTTCTCCGCTCAGGACGATTGTTGCAGTCATGGTCTTGTTCTTATTGACCTTCAGAATCACCCATGCAGGATCGGTGTTTTTAGGATTGAGATAAAACATCTTCCTGTCTGTTGTCGCTTTTACCTTCCACGTTCCAACGGTGAGTTTCTGCTTATCTTTACCAGTCGGTTCCGTAGGTTCCGTCGGTTTTGTCGGGTCAGTCGGATTTGTTTGCTCGTCTGGTTCTGTTGATTCCTCTGGATTCTTAGGGATTACCGTGCTATCATCAATTTTCGAGTTTTCGGATGTCAGTGTGATTGTATAATGATAATTAATCCAATGAGGCTGAATCATTGCGACTGATCTGCCGCTGAATGGTTTTTTAACATTCAGTGTGACAGGAACAGAAACCTGTTGATTTCCAATCTTATATACGTCCTTACCCTTCTTCTTTGTCTTTGGATCGTACAGTTCAGCTGTTTCGTTGCTGGAAGGCGCTTTCCCCATATAAACATGGGTCATGTTCTCACTGTCTGTCGTGAATACCGCAGTAGCTTCGCCATTGACGATAACCACCTTTTCGCAGAAGAAGTTGGCCTTTCCAGTCCCCCCTTCAAACTCAAACTTTTCCGGTTTATATGTGCCGTCTGACAAATTGGTCGAAGGTTCCTCTTCGCTGCCCTGCTCAGTGCCTTCTTCCCCTTCTGTCCCCGCATTTACGGCATTTTCAACAGTTTGGTTCTTTGAGCTGTCTGCGGATGCTTCGGGAGTTTCCGCACCTTCGGTTGCTTCTCTCTCGTCATCTGCAACATCTTCCGAAGGTGTTTCCGAAGGCTGGTCCTCCTCAGCCGGTTCCGAATCAACGGAACCCGGTTCGCCTTCCTGGACGACTATTTCCTTGTTGCCATCAGTATTGGAATTCGGATCAACATCATCTGCAAAAGCAGGAACAGACCATGCTAAAGCCACCATGACAGCCAAAACCACTGAAATGAATTTGTTTTTTCTCTGCGTCATCAAAAAATGCCCTTTCTTTATGACACGGCGGAAACCGCCCGTAAAAACAGGCGGTTAGCCGCAATAATAATATGAAAATGGGTAGAATTTTTATTTAACTTTTACTTTGATTGTCTTTGTGACTGTTGCTGCTTTGTAATTAGTTGATTTTGCAGCAGTTGCCTTAACCGTAATCTTGTAAGTACCCTTCTTTGTCTTTTTAGCAACTTTAATCTTGCCGGTCGTCTTATTGATTGACAACTTCTTGGAGCCACTTACCTTCGCATAGGTGACTTTTGTCTTTGCTCCGGATACAGCTACTTTACTTGTCTGCTGTGCCTTCTTCTTCAGTTTCTTGAACTTGACAGTCTTCTTCGCCGTTGACATTGTCAGTTTCTGATTTGCAGGATTGATCTTGAATGTCGCGGCCTTCGTACCTGTGAAGTTACCTTTTCCCGTTACCGTCACCTTAGCTGTACCGGCGTTTGTATTGTTTGCATAGACCACAGTGTAGTCCTTATCCTTCACTAGGTTTTTGCCACCGAATGATACAGTAACAGCAGGAGTCTGAGCCTTGCCGTTATACGTCTTCGCAGTAATGGCTGCTACAGTTGCACTGTTGATTGAAGCAGGGTTGATTGTGAACTCAGCAATCTTTGTTCCTGCATAATTATGCTGGACTCCTTCGATTGTTACAATTGCCTTTCCACTGTTTACGTTGTTTTCATACCCCACTTTGTAGTCAGTATCTTTGACCAATGTTTTGCCATCGAGCGTCAGTACTACCTCAGGCTCTATTGCTGCACCCGTATACGTATAAGAAGCTGCAGAGAGAGATCCTTCTGCTCTGGCAAAATTGTATGATTCAGTCAAAACCGTCACATAATAGTTTTTGTTCTTCCAAGTGCCTCCAACAGACATAACGATAGGTATCCTTCTGCCAACATCGCTTACAGGGATTTTAAACGTAAACTCCGCAGAGTAAGTTGTTGCACCTTCGTCATTTACGCTTGTATCCGTAATGTTTCCATCACTTCCCAAATTGTCTGCTGTAATAGCTAAACTGTCTAAGATTGCAGTTGGATCTTCAGCTTCAGAAGGATATTCTGATAATGCAATCCTGTCATAATTGTTGCTCTTTGCATATGCGGTCTTAACATGCGCTGTTACTGTGTTGTCATCGTTAACAACAACATATGTTCCCTCGTCTAACAACCTGAACATTCCAATGGAAGCATATACAATATTATTCGTTGCTCCTTTATCACTGTCTGCGGTTGTTTGGTTGCCCCGATTCCCATCATCATCAAGTGACGTATACGTATACGCAAACGCTGATGTACTCATTCCAAATACCAGCATAACTGATAACAATGCGACAAGCATTCTTCTCAAACTTGTTTTCATACTTTCTTCCTTTCTTGTTGATTGTATCAATAACATATATTTGTAATCTGACTTAGATAGGCAGATTGTAAACAAAAAACCCTTTGCGACTTCTCGCAAAAAGGTCATTATCAACAAGTAAGAAACATAGAAAGGAACCCAGTCGGTCATATCCTGCTCTGCATATCATTGACGGAACTTTCTGCGGAAGTTCGTGTATCAATCCCAAATCGGCAGGCTTCCTGGCTTAAGATCATCATCTCCCTGCGCCTTCTCAAATCCTCTCGGACTCAATGGCATCTGCAGGCAGACTCCCTATCACAGTGACCGGATCGCTCAGGTATCTCACCTGATTTCCTATTATCCCATTGAGCCCTTAATATGTCAGTTTCTAAATGCTCACCCAACGGGCACCGATCTGATATTAATTTGTTCCTGTGCTTTAAGCACGGAATTACTGTAGCATGAATCTTAACATTTGTAAAGATTTAGTTTGGTGTAACTAATCAAGCTGAATTGTCTGACGATTGTTTCACTTCAGCAGCGACTCTTCCGTCTCCGGATCAAACAGGTGCATGGCCTCGGTCTGGAGCTTGAGTTTCAGAGCTTTTCCCTGGCTCATCTCATCTACATTCATGTTCAGCGTTGGGACGACAGCGATGATTTCCGTGTCTCCTGCCGCCTTCATGTGCAGGTGCATCTCGCTGCCCATCATCTCAGCGACTTCGATGACGGCGTCGATGCCGGTATCATCATCGCTGATCACCACGTTGACCGGTCTGACGCCGGCGACGACTTCGCGCTCTGCGGCCGCATCCGGCTGCACCTTCAACGACTCTGCCAGTTTGCCGGACAGTTCAAACTTCTCGCCCAGAATCTCAACAGTGTACTTGCCGTCCTCGCAGCGCAGCTTGCTGTCAGGGAAAAAGTTCATCTGCGGCACGCCGATGAAGCCGGCGACGAAGAGGTTCTTCGGATTGCTGAAGACTTCCTGCGGCGTTCCGATCTGCTGGATGAAACCATCCTTCATGATGACGATCCGGTCACCCAGTGTCATCGCTTCCACCTGATCGTGGGTTACGTAGATAAACGTCGTGTCAATCTTTTTTCTCAGCTTGATGATCTCCGCACGCATCTGGTTTCTAAGCTTCGCATCCAGATTGCTGAGCGGTTCGTCCATGAGGAAGACTTTCGGGTCTCTGACGAAGGCTCTGCCCATAGCGACTCTCTGTCTCTGCCCACCGGAGAGAGCTTTCGGTTTTCTGTTCAGGAGCGGTGTGATGTCCAGAATCTCCGCCGCTTCGCGAACGTTCTTGTCAATCTCTTCTTTGCTGAACTTCTGCATCTTCAGCGAGAAGGCCATGTTTTCATAGACCGTCATGTGCGGATACAGAGCGTAGTTCTGGAATACCATTGCGATATCTCTGTTTTTCGGAGCAACGTCATTCATGCGTTCGCCGTCAATGTAGAGATCACCTTCGCTGATGTCTTCCAGACCTGCGATCATTCTGAGTGTCGTGGACTTTCCACATCCGGAAGGTCCAACCAGCACAACGAATTCCCGGTCCGCGATTTCAAGATTGAACTCCTGAACAGCTACAACGCCTTTGTCCGTGATCTGCAGATTCATCGGCTTGTCTTCCGACCCATCCTTCTTATCTTTTTTCTTTTCATCCTCCGTAAACGGATAGATTTTCTTGATATTCTTGAGAATTACTTCTGCCACAGCTGAACCTCCATTACTGCTCCCACAGTTCTATTTCTTCTTCATCCGGCACAAACGCCGATCCCACTCCCTCTATCTTTGACTTCAGTCCGTCGAGAACCTGACTTCTGTCGTTAATCACTTCCTGCTTCAGCATACTGCTCTCCGGAATGAGAATCGACAAGCCGTAACTTCCTGTGTCCATGATGTCTTCCAGATCACCTTCCTCAAAGCACCATACATTTCTGCCGAAGTCATTGATCAGATCCTTCAATTTGCAATCATAATTGAAATCGATCGCTGAGTCCCCTCCGACGAAGAGATTGTCATAAATCTTGTTGCCTTTGCTTCTCTGCACGCCGATCTGCGTTCCGTTGTCAAGCAGTGTGTTGTTGTGAAACTCACAGTCCTCAGTGAATCCCAGATCTTTGTCATAACCGCCGAAGCAGAGACCGCACCATCCCTCGCAGTCTGCGATTACGTTATCGTGGACCTCGATCCCGGACACCTTGAACAGCGGGTTGTCATCCGGGCTGTGTTCCGTCGCCACTTCGATGCCGATGTCGCAGTTGTAGACGAAGTTGTTGTAGATTTCAATATTCTGGCCGCCGTCTACATAGATGCCGTCGGCGCAGAGATCGTACTCGCCGTCCTCATAGTAAGCCGGATTGCCGTCGGCGCTGATGTTGAACACCACATTGCCGAAGCACTTGCCGTTTCTCGCCATATCCACATCGTAAGGATTCTCGAAATTACTGTCTTCTGCGTGCTCTGCCGTTCCCTCAAAGCCGATCATGTCGATGCCGATGTTGTTGTTGTCATGGATCCGATTGTCGGCAATGGTGAAGCCATCGATGTTGCCGTTGAGCACCAGGGATTCACTGTCCCCGCACTTGCAGTTCTGCACTTCACACCCGCTTACCGTAATATCCTGTACCGGAGCCAGGTCGTTGCCCGCGTAGACGCAGATTCCATGAGCGCCCACAACGCCGCTGACGCTGCAATCTTTGATTACAATATTCTGCAGAGGCTCTTCGCCCTGATCCGGCGTGCTCTCGTAGATGATGCCGTGGGTTCCGCCCTCGACGGCGATTCCCTCAATGATGACATCGTGCACATTCACCAGATGGATTCCGTAGCTCGGCGGCAGTTCATCCTCTTCGCCGCTCTGGAATTCACCCGGCGCGACTTTGATGACCGGCGCTGCTCCATCAGCCGCGCGAATGATCGTCGGGCTCTCCGGTGTTCCGGACATGGATGCGTCCAGTTCCAACGCGCCGTATGTCCCGTCTTCAAGCACTGTTTCTCCTCCGGCTGTTACTTCTATATTCATCGCTTCTTCCTCTCCGCATGACGCGAATGCAAAACACATGGCTGCCGCAAGCAATGCTGTCAGAATCAGTTTTGTCATGCTATTCCTCCAGTCCGCATGCCCTCCAGTATCTGGACAGCTCGTCGCATACTTTATCTATGACAAGAGCCTCAGGATCAGGCTCCAGAATACCCTCGCGCACGTGTGTGAACTGCTCTGGTAAGAACTGGCTGAGCATAGTCAGCGATATTCTGCCCCGCAGGTTCTCCATCATGGTTTCAATGGCCGCCTTCACTTCCGGCCGGTGCATGTAGTACCGGCTCCGGTCGCTGTAGCTGTACTTCCTGAGCAATGTGCTCTCCGGCTCTTCCGCCGTGTAATGTCCCTGCCAGCTGGACGGATCCTTCCTCATCGTCTCATCGAGAACTTCGATAAACCGCGATGCCTTGCCGGCTTCCAATGCGCCTGCCGCGCACAGTTCCTCTTCCATCATGGCCAGAGCGTAGAGTCCCTCTCTCGCCGCGAAGGTGAGCGCCGGCCCTACTTTCAGAATCGCGATGCCGTCCTCTACCATTCTCTTCAGACTGCTCTCACGCTGGTAATCGGTTGAGTGCCCTTCGAGAACAATGCCCGGTATCTCCGCTGCTTCTTTCGTCAGCTGTGTTGCTTCCTCCGGAACATACTCATGAACATTGTCGTTGCCGAACTCCACGCCCGGCTGTACGACCGCCGCGATGATTCTGCTCCATGGGCTGCCCTCGCCTTCCGCCAATCCTGCCGCCGCGAACTTCTCCTCAAAGCACGCCAGCATTTCTTTCAGCGCTTCCGGCTTGGTCACGCTCAATGCGTCTTCTTCACCGCTTCCGCCCGGCGTCGGGACTTCGCTTCCGATGACGTATACCGGTGCAAAGGCATCAGCATCTGCTTTTCTATATTCTTCGAACCCTCTCTCGGACGCCTTGCAAAGCCGGACCGTCCGGTCGGCGATTTCTTCGGTACGCAGCGTGACCTCTTCTCCCAAAGGCATGCTGGCGTCAAGGTGAATCTTCGTGAACCCCGCCTTCGCGAATTCGTAGGTGAGTTCTTCCGCCAGATCCATGGCCTCCGCTGCATCGCGCTTCTGCCACGCGACTGGTCCCAGGTGATCGCCGCCAAGTATGACGCGCTCCGCCGGAAGGCCGAACTCCGCCGCACGCCCCAGCACGTATTCCTTGAAGTCCGCAGGCTTCATGCCTGTGTAGCCTCCCATCTGATTCACCTGATTGGCTGTGGCCTCAATGAGCACCGGCGTTCCCGTCCGGACCGCCTGCTCGATGGCCGCGTCTATGACAAAAGGACTGCTGCTGCACACAGAGCAGATACCTTCGTGAATTCCCTCTTTCTGCTTTTGAACTAAAGCCTGAAGATGATGCGTATACTCCATCGTTCTACTCCTCATAAATCGTAACGCCCTGAACGACCCGGTTCACCTCTCCCGTCGGACAAGGATTGTCCGGAGTGATGCCCAGCTTAATCGAATAGAGCATGGCCATGGTCTGCGCCACCACGATGTAGGCCGGAGCGAGCTGGGAGTTCGCCGCCTTCTTCCGGAAGCCCATCGGCAGAGCCAGATCGCTGTATGCGCTCACCTCTTCGTCCTCCGAAGACGTGATTGCGATGAGCTTGCTGCCTTTGCGGTCCCGGAACAGTTCCTTCAGAACGTCCATCTCATATCTTCTCGTCCACTCGTCATCGGAAAGGAAGACAACGCAGACGGTCTCATCATCGACGATGGATTTCGGTCCGTGTCGGAAGCCCATCGGCGTATCGAAGATAGCTGCCATGCGGCCTGCCGTAAGTTCCAGAACCTTCAGAGCCGCTTCCTGGGCGATGCCTTTGAGCACATCGCTTCCTAAGTAGACGACGCGGCTGAAACTGTTCCGCTCAACGAAATCCGCAAGCGGTTTGTAAGTCTTCGTCATAAATTTTTCGGCACTGCTTATGGACTCATAGAGGTCCATGTCGAATTCGCCGGTCAGCGCCAGCAGCGCAGCCACATACATGCTGGTGAAACTGCTGGTCATAGCGAAACTTCTGTCATTGGTTTCCGGCGCCAGTACGATGCTGATGCAGTTAGCTTTCTGCTCTGCCAGCTTCGCGAGCTCGCCCTCCTCATTGCAGGTGATGAACAGATGCTTCACCTTATCTGAAATTCTGTCCGCGGCTTTGACCGCGCCGACGGATTCCGGACTGTTGCCGGAACGGGCGAAGGATACGAGCAGCGTCGTTCTCTCTGGCGAGATGAACAGCTCCGGGGAGGCGACGATATCTGTCGTACCGATGGCGTGAACGCGGCCTTGAAGCTTTTGCAAAAGCGCCGGATAGAGGGCGCGTCCCACGTATTCGCTGGTCCCCGCGCCGGTGAGAATGATGTCGAAGTCACCTTCTGACGTGACATCTTCCATCAGTCTGCTGAGGGAGACACGTACGCCCCGCACCTGATCGATGGTCTTCTGCCATACTGCAGGCTGCTGGGCAATTTCCTCCGCGGTAAAAATCGCGTTTTTCTCTTTCAGGTTTTCTTCTTTGTAGCCAAAAATCATCTTTCTTCTCCCTTACTTCATGCCTGTCATGGACAGTCCCTTGATGAACTGCTTCTGGAAGATGATGAATACGACAGCCGCCGGTATCATGATCAGCGCTGATGCTGCCATGGTTGCCGACAGGTCTGTCGTGTGCTGGGTCGAGAAGTAACTCAGCGCCAGCGGCAGTGTCATCTTCTCTGTCGATGAGAGGTAGATCAGTGGATTGAGGTAGTCGTTCCAGTACTCCATGAAGGTGAAGATGGCCAGTGCGCCGATGGCCGGCCGGATCTGCGGAATGACGATCCTCCAGTATATTGCGAAATCTCCTGCGCCGTCGATACGGGCGCTTTCGATGAGTTCTCTTGGTATTTCCTCGCAGTACTGCTTGCACAGATAGATGCCGAATACATTGACGAAGGATGGGATGATCAGAGCCCATACGGAATCGTAGAGGCCGATATCATCGATGATGATGAAGGTCGTGATCATCGTGACCTGCGCCGGTACCATCATGGTGAACATGAGCATGGCGAACAGGAAGTCCTTGCCTTTGAACCGGAATCTTGCGAAAAGATAGCCCACCAGCGTACTCGTGAAGAGAATGACGATGGTGTTGAAGCACGTGATGAAGACCGAGTTGCCGAGCCAGTGGAAGAACGGCGACTTGGTCAGAACTTTGATATATCCGTCCAGTGTGAACTCCTGCGGGATGATGTGCATTGGGTCCGTCAGCGTCTCGATGGTCGTCTTAAAGGAGTTGCTGAGCATCCAGATGTAAGGAATGACCACGATGATGGACACCGCCAGCAGGATAGCGAAGATGAGCGCCCGGCTTTTAAAATCTCTTGTGTATGCGAAATCTTTCATATCAGTACTCCCAATCAACTCTGTTGATGCGCTGCTGGACTACGCTGACGATGAGGATGAGCAGGAACAGCACTACGGACAGCGCCGACGCGTATCCCATCTCTTTGTATACGAACGCATTCTCATAGATATAACTTGTGAGTACCAGACCGGAATTCTGCGGCCCGTCCTTGAAGAGGAGGACGCTGAACTGAGCGAACATCTGGAAGTAGGATATGAGTGTCATCAATATAACGAAGGTCGTCGTCCTTCCCAGAAGAGGCAGCGTGATGTGGAAGAACTTGTTCCACCCGCCCGCATGGTCGAGTTCAGCTGCTTCGTAGACCTCTCCCGGTATGCCATCGATGCCGGCTGAATAAAGGATGATGTTATATCCCAGGTCAGCCCATAGTGTGAAGACGATGACGGAGAACATGACATAATGGGGATCTCCTGTCCAGGCGACTCCCTCTCCACCGAAGGCTTCGATGATCTGGTTGACGAGTCCGATCTTCGTGTTAAAAATACTTCTCCCCCATACGACGGCCGAGGCGACCATCGGCGCCATGCACGGCAGGAACACGATCATCCGGAAGAAACTTCTTGTCTTGTTGCTCTTCATTTGGCTGATCAGTGTAGCGACGGCGAGAGAAATGACTATATTAAGCGCAACTGCGACGAACGTGAATATGATGGTATTCTTGAACGCCTTCACAGCGTCCGGGTCGTCCAGCAGTTCTCTGTAGTTGTCAAGTCCAACAAACCTCGATGAATGATTCAACGGGTTGTAATCCAAAAACGAGATACCGAGTGTTCCCAGAATCGGAATGATCAGGAATATCAGAGCTTCGATAAATATCGGTATCAGTATCAGTAATAAAAATGTGCGGCTGGTTTTCAATTTGATCACCTTCCGAATAAATACGTTTTGAAGTCACAACAGCGCGGGAGCTGTCAGCCCCCGCGCCATCATTATAAACTATTTGAAGAGTTTCTTGTTCAGCGTCTGCTCGAGAGCAGCAAGGCATTCATCCGTCGTGCCTGCTTCGCCCTTGCAGTATGCGCTGAATGATTCATTTACACATTCTTTGAAAATGTCTGTATTGAAGCTTCCGATGAACTGCGCATCGCCGAGGATGCCTACGAGCGGCTCAGCATATGGGAAGTTCTTAACGTAATCAGGATCCTGTGCTACAGCTTCTTTAGCAGGAATCTGTCCGCATGCCAGGTTGTGCTGCATAATGACATCATCCGAGAAGAAGTACTCGAGGAAGTCAAATGCTGCAGCTTCCTTCGCTTCATCCAGTCCGGCAGCAACCGCCATGGACCAGCCAGTCTCAGATGCGAACTTCTTTTCCGGGCCGTAGAACGGCATAGAAACATAACTGAAGTCCTTGCCATATTCAAGGCCGAAGTCATTGACGCCTTCTGCCAGACACCAAGGTCCGCGCGGTACCATCATGACTTCGTTGGTGTACAGTTCCTGATATCCTTCGATGTCGCTTCCATCATCAAGGCCTGACAGGTTCGTAACAGCGTTGTCTCCGGACGCCATTGCAGCCAGTTCTTCCCAAGCTGTCTTGGCAGCGTCTGAAGTGACATTGATTGTTCCGTCCTCATTCAGGTAGTTGTCGCCCTGTGAGAGAATCATGGAAGTCCACAGGTACATAACGCCGTCCCAGTTCACGAAGTCAAAGCCCTTGACCTTGATCTTCTTTCCGTCTTTGACGGTTCCCTTTTCAGCAGCAGCTTTCAGTTCGTCCCATGTAGTCGGAACTTCTACGCCCGCTTCCTTCATGACGTTGTTGTTGACGATCAGTCCGCCGCACTCAATGTTGAATTCCTGCGGAATACCGTAGACGACTCCGTCTGCTTCCAGTGCGCCGTATGTGTTAGGATAGCATTCTTCTTTTACTTCTGCCTGCATGTCCTCAGGAAGTGGAGCCAGAACTCCTGCAGGAGCGAAATCGAGGCCCCAGCCTCCCCACAGTTCATAGATGTCTGCTCCGCCCTCTTCTGACATGAGCGCAGTCTGCGTCTTTGACTCAAATTCGTCATACGGGAACGCTTCGATGTTGATCGTTACATCAGGATGTTCTTCCATATAAGCGTCAGCAATACTCTGATAGGACTCGTTCCATGTGTCCTCATCATTATGAGTCCACAGTGTCAGAGTGGTTCCGTCAGAGCTATCTCCGCCGTCTGAGCCGCCGCATCCTGTGATTACAAGCGCGATTCCCAATGTCAGCACGACCGTCAGAGCGATCAGAATCAGCTTCTTCTTCATTTCTTTTCTCCTCCTTCGAATAAAACAGATAATAACCACCGACTAGAAATTGAAATTACTTAAATACTCTTTATTCTTCTCAAGCATCTCCTGAACCATGTTATGGATTTCCTCCATACTGCACACGCTTGCGGTGAGCGGGTCCTGAAGAATTGCCTGGAATACCAGATCCGTGTCGCCTGTGATGGCTGCCTGTACGGCCAGTTCTTCCAGCTTGGCCGAATGGGATACCAGCGCTGAAAGGTGCGCCGGAAGTGTGTACGTTCCCTTCACGTGAATACCGTCCTTGTCTGCTATGACCGGAACTTCCACGCATGCCCCTTCATCGATATTCGTGACATACCCCTTATTTCTCAGATTCGCATTGAATGGAAACGGTGTTCCGTCTCCGTATATGGCGTTGAAGATATTCGACGCGTATTCTTCACCACGCTCCAGTTCCACCTCGCCGTTCGCAAGCCAGTCAGAGTATTCTGCTTCCCAAGTATCCTCACGGTTCATGTACTCTTTCAGAATATAAGCATGCTCTCCCGGATTCCATCCCGTACCATGCATGCAGTACTTCTCAATGAGATCCGGTCTTTTGCGGAACCAAGGGTTGTATTCCGAATTGTGTCCGGATGATTCTGTCGGGAAGTATCTGAGATACTTGAACATCTCGATTCTGACCGGCTCCTCCGCCGCGACTTCCGGTCTCTTGATGGCCTCCCGCAGCGCAGGATACATATCTTCTCCCTTGTGCTTCAGGTCCAGGTAAAATGCCTGATGGTTGATACCGACGCAGGTGTAATCCAGTTCCTTTGGTTCCACTCCCAGCCAGCCGGCCAGCATCTCGGCGGTTCCCTGTACACTGTGACAGAGTCCTGTGATACTCACATCCGTCTGAGTCTGCAGATAGCTCACGAGCATTGCCATCGGATTTGTGTAGTTGAGTACGACTGCCTTCGGGCAGAGTTCCTCCACGTCGCGGATGATTTCCAGCATGACGGGAGCCGTTCTCAAAAAACGGAAGATTCCTGATGGACCTCTGGTGTCTCCAACGCAGATGTCCACGCCGTACTTCTCCGGAATCTCGACGTCGTAGCGCCAGACGTCCACGCCGCCCTGCAGCACGGTAATCAAAACGCCATCCGCACCCGGGAGCGCTTCGCGCCGATCTGTGGTCGCCGTTACCTTGGCGTGATGTCCGCCAGCCTGCACAACTTTTTCTACGCCGCGCTTGGCGTAGCCCAGTCTCTTCTCGTTGATATCTACGAGAGCGATTTCACAATCGTCGAAACTCTCGTAAGTCATCAGATCTCTTACCAGGTCTCTGGTGAATTCCAGAGAACCCGCCCCGATAAAAACAAATTTGTTCATGTCTCTTCCTCTTTTGTTTAGTAAACAGTCCTCGTGATATACTTTACTCTGCTATAATTATAGAGCGTTTTTGAGCCTTTGTAAACCGTATAATTACTGTAAAAATAAGGAATATATGGATATTCTGGCCTTGACTTCACACTTATAATGGTGTAAAGTGTTTACTAAACAAGGAGACAATACATATGGCTACAATCAGAGAAGTCGCAAAACTGGCCGGCGTTTCGGCCGCAACTGTGTCACGCGTCCTTTCCGGGGACCCGGGATTTAACGTGCGTGAAGATACCCGGCGCAAGATCAATGCCGCCGCGGCCCAGCTCCGGTACGAGACCCCTGTCCGTCAGCACGACCAGTACCGCTTCGGCTGCGTCCTCTCGGACACGACGGACAAATACTCAGACCCGTTCTTCATCGATATCCTCGCCGGTATGGAAGACGCGTGCAAAGGCAGGAACGCTATGATCGCCGCCGTCAAATCGTACAAGGAACTTGAGAATCCGCAGATACTGCAGGAGATGATCAGCGCCAATCTGGACGGCATATTCCTCATGGAGCATGTTTCGCCTGAGACTATGAAAGTTCTCAAAGCGCACATCCCGCACATCATTCTCATCGATAAGGACGAACCGGAATACGATTATGACAACGTGGGATTCGATCATACGACAGCCAACTGGCAGGTCATGAATGCCCTCCTCGACCGCGGTTACCGGCGCATCGCTCTCATCAGCGGCAGTTCTCCGGGAATGCCTCTTCCCGAGACCATTCGAATGATTATATATCGGGAGATGCTGCGCCGCGCGGGAATCGAATACGAAGAGGACCTGGTCAAAGACTGCGGTTGGGATCTGTCTCTCTGCGAAAAGCAGACCCGCGAACTCATGTCCCTCGAAAATCCCCCTGACGCCATCTTCGCCGGTAGTGATTCTCTGGCGTCAGTCGTTCTCGGCACACTTTACGGCCTCGGCTATCGGTGTCCGCGTGACGTGGGCGTCATCGGTTTCAACAACATTGAACTCAGTTCGCATCTGGTGCCGCCTCTTACGACCATTGAAGTTCCGACGGCAGACATCGGCAGGGCGGCGATTGAAAGAATGTTTCAGATTATAACGGAAAAAGACAAGACCATCCGTCGCATCTTCTTCCCTACCAAACTCATAGAAAGGAAGTCACTGAAATGAATACTTCGGAAACAAAATACTACATCGGCATCGACGGCGGCGGCACGAAGACGAAGTTCCTGGTCGGCCGCGGTCTCGAAGTAATTGGCGAATACACGGCCGGCGGCTGCCACTACATGCAGATTGGCTTCGACGGCGTGGAAACGCTCATGAGAGAAGGCGTGCACTCTGCTTGTGAAAACGCCGGTATCAAAATTGAGGATGTTGCCTTTGTATACGCCGGATTCGCAGGATATGGAGACGTGGTCTCAGACCAGCCCATGATCGACGAGGCTATTCGCAAAGCTTTCGGCGACATTCCTTACGCTGCGGGAAACGACAGTGAAAATGCTCTGGAAGGTGCCCTCGCAGGACGTCCCGGTATCAACATCATCGCGGGCACCGGTTCCATCGGAAGCGGTCGCAACGCCGCGGGTGAATTCATGCGCTGCGGCGGCTGGCACTTCGCCCTGGGCGGCGATGAAGGCAGCGCCTACTGGCTCGCCTGGAATCTCCTGAAGGAATACTCCCGCCAAAGCGACGGACGTTCCGAGAAGACCCTTCTCTACGAGGCGGTCAACCGCGCTCTTGACCTCCACTCGGACGACGAGATGGTTACCCGCGTGGTCAACGAGTGGCATCTGGATCGCACCCGCATCGCCGGACTTGCCCCGATCGTCAGCCAGCTCTCTCACGATGGCGACCCTTATGCAAAAGCTTTACTCTCCGACTGTGCCCAGGAACTGGCCGATCTGGCCATCGTCCTGTACGATCGGCTCGGATTTGCTGACGCATCTGATAGCTCCGCTGATTCGGACAACCTCGTTCCGGTCAGCGGCACTGGCGGCGTCTTCAAAATCGGCCCGGCGGTTACCGAACCATTCGCTCGCATTCTCAGCGAGCACGGCATGGAGTATGTCGAGCCTGCAGCCGCGCCTGACATGGGCGCCCTCATGCTGGCGGTCAAACACGATCAGCGCATTTGATTTAATCCAATTGTTGTTGTATAATAGCCGGCAGCGGCTTGGTCTGTTAGCTCAGCTGGGAGAGCGCATGGGTCACAACCATGATGTCGTGGGTTCGAGCCCCGCACAGACCACCAAATTGACCACAATTCTCTTAATTTCCTGTTATGGGTGTGAAACAGAGAATTCGTGGTCATATTTTTTTCAAACTGAGAAAAAAAGAGAAATAATCGATAAAAACGTTCCTCATTGGGAATATTTTTCTCTCTTTTGAAGCAAAACAAAACAAAAACGAGAATAACACAGGTATTATTCTCGTTTTTTATATTTTCACTCTGATTACGGAGAAAAAAGTACGGCTTTTAAGCGGAATATCCAAAAAGAGAGAATCCTCCGGGCTGCCCCCCCTATTCCAGCCCCGGGAAATCCAGCTGCCGCAGCGCCTCGAAAAGAACCACAATCACTGAGTTAGACAAATTGAAGGATCGCAGGCGGGTATTCGCGCTCATGGGGATGCGGACCGCCTGCTCCGCATGGGCCGCGATAAAGTCCCGCGGAAGCCCCGCGGTCTCCCGGCCGAAGAGAATCATATCTTCGTCCCGATATTTCACGTCCGTGTAGTTGCGGCCGCCCTTGGTCGTAGCCAGCCACATGCGGCGGTCACCGTACTCGGCCATGAATTCATCCAGGCTCTCGTGCACCTCAAGTTTGACGTAAGGCCAGTAATCAAGTCCCGCGCGCTTCAGACTTTTGTCATCGATGCTGAAGCCGAGGGGCTTCACAAGATGCAGGACGCTGTCCGTCGCAGCGGCCGTCCTCGCTATGTTTCCGGTGTTTGGCGGAATCTCCGGTTCCACCAGTACAATGTGAAGTGCCATATGTCTTCCCTCCTGTTTCTATAGTACCACGCCCGCACCGCAAAAAACTATTTACATTTTATGGGTTTTGCATTATACTCCCCTTGTGATGGACGGTATTCCAATGGGAAACTGTACCGCGAAGGTCCCGGATCGATAGCAGGAACCACGTCACCTTTTCAGAAAAGAGGTGATCGATTGAAAACAGGATTTATTGGAGCAGGCAAAGTTGGATTTACCTTAGGTAAATACTTCAGCAGCAAAGAAAGCGACAGCATCAAGGTTACAGGCTATTACAGCCGCAACACTCAATCTGCCGAAGAGGCAGCGCAGTTTACTGAAACCCGGGCGTTCACTGATATGGGCGCTCTCATCGAAGCAAGCGACGTGCTGTTCCTGACTGTTCCCGACGGAAGCATAACAGAGGTTTATGAACAGGTCCGTCAGTATCCGATCCAGGGAAAGTACATATGTCACTGCAGCGGATCGCTCTCCGCAGGAGAAGCATTTCCGGGCATTGACCAGACCGGTGCATACGAGTATTCCGTTCATCCTCTATTCGCAGTAAGCGACAAGTATGAAGCTTACAAAGAATTGCAGGATGTTTTTTTCGCGGTCGAAGGAAATGAAGAACACCTTCCGGAGATCAAAGGAATGCTTAAAAGCGTCGACATCGACCTGCAGGTCATCAGGGCGGAGGACAAGACCCTCTACCACGCGGCGGCAGTCACAGCCAGCAATCTAGCGGTAGCGCTGCTGGCGGAAAGCATCAATATGCTCTGCCAGTGCGGATTCAGTGAAGAAGACGCCCGCAAAGCCCTCACTCCTCTCGTCACAGGAAATGTGCACCACATCCTTGCGAAGGGACCTGCCGCAGCTCTCACGGGACCTGTGGAACGGGGAGACGAGAAGACCATTGCCAAGCACCTTGGCTGTCTCAACGAAGGGCAGCGCGACCTATATCGTGTACTATCCTCGCGGCTCATACCTATCGCGGAATCCAAACATCCGGACCGTTTGTACCAGAATATCAAGGACCTGTTGGAAGAAGACCTGCTGAATGAGAAATTGCAGAACCAGGAACTTTGATTAAAAGAAGGACAAAACAATAAGAAAGGAAAAAACAATGAGAAACTCAGTACTCACCTTCCAGAAGATGAAGGAAGAAGGCAAAAAAATCTCCATGCTTACGTGCTATGATTACACGACAGCCAAGCTGATGGACGGCAACATAGACGCGATACTGGTAGGAGATTCACTCGGCAACACCATGCTCGGACTCGGTGATACGATTCCGGTAACCGTGGACAACATGATTACCTACGGCGCTTCCGTCGTACGCGGCACCGAAACGACGATGATCGTCGTCGACATGCCGTTCATGTCCTATCAGGTATCCATGGAGCAGGCTCTGGAGAACGCAGGCCGCATCATGAAGGAAACACACTGTCAGGCCATCAAACTCGAAGGCGGCGCGCGCGTTTGCCCGCAGATCAAGGCGATGGCAGAAGCAGGCATTCCTGTCATGGCGCACATCGGTCTGACTCCGCAGTCCATCAACGCTTTCGGCGGATGCCGCGTACAGGGCAAGACGGAAGATGCTGCCAGAGAGCTCCTCGAAGATGCTCTGGCTGTTCAGGAAGCCGGCGCCTTCTCTGTCGTTCTGGAATGCATCCCTGCCCCTGTATCCGCGCTGATCACCAGCAAGCTCGACATTCCGACCATCGGAATCGGCGGCGGAACGGAATGCGATGGACAGATCCTCGTTTACCAGGATATGCTGGGCACATTCACAGACTATGTTCCGAAGTTCGTCAAGCACTTTGCCAACATCGGCGAAGAGATGACCAAGGCCTTCAAGGCTTACGATGAAGAAGTCAAGGCGAAGACCTTCCCGGACGAGGAACACTCCTTCCAGATGAAGAACGAAGAAGCACTGAAACGACTCTATTAATAAACCGAGGGCAATTCAATGAGAATCATAACAACAATCGCTGAAATGCACGCTCAGATCGAGACGTGGAAGAACGCAGACCAGACCATCGGCCTCTGCCCTACTATGGGATACCTTCACGAAGGGCACGCCTCACTCATGGACTACAGCAACGAAGATAACGACTATACGGTAGCGTCGGTTTTCGTCAATCCGATTCAGTTCGGACCGAACGAAGACCTCTCCAAGTATCCGAGAGATTTCGAAAGAGACTGTCAGATTCTCGAAGCGCACGGCGTAGACGTTGTATTCCATCCGGAACCGGAAGAGATGTATTTCCCTGACTTCTGTACTTACGCCGATGTGGACGTTGTCTCCGACACCCTCTGCGGCGCAACAAGGGAAAACCACTTCCGTGGAGTCTGCACCGTCATCGCGAAATTCCTCAACATCGTTCAGCCTGACAAAATCTACTTCGGCAAAAAGGACGCCCAGCAGCTGGCTGTCGTGCGCCGTATGGTCAGAGACCTGAACTTCGATGTGGACGTCGTCGGATGTCCGACCGTAAGAGAAGAGGACGGACTGGCGATGAGTTCGCGAAATGTCTACCTGAGCCCGGAGGAGCGCAAGGCTGCGCAAATTCTGTCGAGAACATTGCGTCTTGGTCAGGATATGATCCGCAATGGCTGCTCCGACTCAAAAGAACTGCTCGACGCTATGAACGCGAAACTGGCTACGGAACCGATGGCGCAAGTCGAGTACGTCGAAGTGGTCGACGGCATGTCCATGCAGCCGATCGAGACCTTCGGCAAGGGAGACGTTGTCGCCATGGCAGTGCGCATCGGCTCGACGCGCCTGATCGACAACTTCACCGTTGGAGACATGGCAATCGACGTATAACTGTCTTAAAACCAAAGGCTGACGCATCATCCGATGCGCCAGCCTTTTTTATTGATTTTGCATGAGGTGTTTTATCGATTGTTTACAAGTCTTCGCCCAGAATCGGATCGTCATCGGCGATTTTGGTCTTAGCGGAAATGAGATCCGGATGTTCCTCGACGTACTTCGCGATATTCTTATCTTCCGTGGTGAAGGAATAATAACTTAAATCATTTCCAAGCAGCGACACTTTCGCGGCAGGCAGTCTGTGGTCGATGCATACCTCGAGACTGTACGCAGAGTTATCTTTTACAGGATCGTACTCTTCATAAACGAAGAGTTTGCGGTTCTGCGCAGTCCATTTTCTAATATCTTTATTGGCCGCCTTGACCACTCCGCGCAGATCCTTCTCAGGCACCATGTGCATACTTAAATCAATGTTGTCACCATTTTCATTCACATGGCAATCACTGATGGACAGATACTGACCCGCTTTTAACGGTTCCACCTCATCGAGGCACTCATGCTCTCTGACCGTTTTGCAGTTGTAGAACTGCGCATAGGCGTTGTAGGACTCTGGCAGAATGGCAGGATAATTTCTCTTAAGCGTCTTGCCGTTATTGAGTTTGTAGATCACTTCCACGCCGCTGATAGATCCGCATATCTCATAGGACTGTCCATGGAGAGGCTTGTTGAGTTCCTCGTCGGTGCCCTCTCCCCTGTCGACGATCGACCTGTGCAGGTCTATAAGCAGTCCTATTGTTTCCTCGTCCTTGACGTCTTTGATTTCCGGATGAATCAAATTGCTGTCTTCTACAGTCACCGACTTCACATCGGAGGCCGCCGGAATCCGTTTCTCAAACCCAGTCACGTCGAAGAGCGTAAACGCCATGACGACGCACATAACCGCCGCATATATGATGAACACCTTGACATTCTTGTTCTTGAAAATCCGGAAGCTCTGATCCGCGATCATGCAGAAAATCGGGAAGAACACGATTGTAGCCAAAATGATTGTGATGACCGCGCCAGCCGTCGTGTCGATGGACAGAAAACTGCGTGCGATGAACATTGTCATGGATACTGCGATGGCTGTGAGCAGAATCACCAACAGTTCCGCCACATATGGCACAACGATTGTATTCTCTTCATTCTCGAGCTTAATCTTCCTGTAAATAGCCACTGCCGCAAAGACCAGCAGCACCGAGATGACCGCAAACACGATGAGCGTAATCGGTACAGAGGTGAACGGGTACTCCCCTCTGCTTATGAGGTGCGCGTATGGCGAAAGATATGCAGCGAGATTTCCGTCTCCATCATAGCCGTACAGGAATGTACTCAGGTATCCCAGGATAAACGTGTACACGATGGAAGGCAGCGCCACGAGCACCAGAGAAAGCAAAGCCTGCACAACTGACGTCCCTGCGAGAGTCGCCGCGAAGCACGATACGCAGTAGGTGAAGCCGATCATCAGGATGTTGTCCAGCGTCCAGCCGAGGATGTTGGCAACGGAAAGCGCGTGGCTCACATCAATGGTGGTGTCGTATCCCAAGTCCTTCATGATTTCCATCAGGTTGCCGGAAGCGTGCGCTCCCATGACACACAGGTAGAACAGCCCCGTCAACACAATCGGTACGATGACCATTACGAGACCTGCGAAGAAGGAGCCCCGGAAGAGCTGCGTTCTCGTCAGCGGTTTCGCGTGGGCGTCGATCACCGACGCTGTGCTGTGCAGATACCGGAATACCGCGCAGCTGACCACGACGCCGCCTGCGATGCCGATGGCTATATTCAGCAGGTTCGCGCCGGTCATGCAGCCGTATGTGTACATGATTACGTTTTCCAGCCTGTTGTAGGACAGCAGGACCGGAAGTATATTGCTGAGAAAATATGCCACAGCAATGAGGACCGGCAGCGCCTTGCAGCGCCGAAGCATTTCCGTAAACCATGTTCTCTCAGGATTCTTACATGATTTCGCTGAAGTCATATTTCTCACCTCCCAATTCATAAATGAATACCTCTTCTAATGTGAGCGGCAGCACATCCAGAATCAGCGGATTGGCCGGAGCCAACACTTCTTCAATCGTCTCTGTGCTGTCCCTCGTGATGATCAGTTCAACGGAACCGTGTTTTTCTCTGTGCAGTACGTTCAGTTTCTCAATGGCTTCCTCACCATCTTTCGCAAAGGCAACCTGCACCTTGTTGATGCCCTCTCTGATGGACTCCAAATCACGCTCCATTACGGTCTTTCCGTCATCTATGATTCCTACGTAGTCGCAGATGGACTCCAGATCGCGCAAATTGTGGGATGAGACTAGAACGGTCATCTCCCGATCGGCGACATCGTCAACAATCTGCTTCCACACCAGCTTTCTCACAATTGGGTCCAGCCCGTCGATTGGCTCGTCCAACAGCAGATATTCCGGCATGCTCGCCAGCGCCAGCGCAATGGCCGCCTGTTTCTTCATTCCTTTTGAGAAACCCTTCAGCGGCGCCTTTTCATCCAGGCGGAAGAGCTGCGTCAGCTCGTGCAGCCTCTCCTCGTTGAAGTTGTCGTAAGTTCCGCTGTAGATTCTCACCATGTCGCTGATGGAATACCCCTTCGGAAAATACAGTTCATCCGGTACGAGTCCGATTTTCTGCTTGAGGGCCGTGTTCTCTAAAACCGGTTCCCCGTCAAAGAGTATTTCGCCTTCGTCAGGTTTCAGTATTCCGGCCATGTGTCTGATCAGTGTCGTTTTGCCTGCGCCGTTGGTTCCAACAAGACCGTAGATAGACGCCCTGTTGATGGTCAGTTCAATTCCATCCAGAGCCTGCGTCCTGTCGAACTTCTTGTGCAGATTCCTGACATTTATCATAAGTACCCCTCCTTTTTATCTGCCTTTTCTGCGTCCGCCTCGGCGGCCTTTTCCCCCGCTTCGGCGAACGGGTCGGCGGCGATATCTGCCACCATTTGCTTAATCTCCGCTGCCGGAACTCCCAGATAGCTGAGTTCCTGCACACTGTTCCTGATATCCGCGCAGACTTTTTTGACTGCCTGCGGGTCGATCCGGGAATCCTGTCTCGGACTGACGAATGTGCCCCTGCCTTTGACCTTGTAGATGAAGCCTTCCCGCTCCAGCTCCTTAAAGGCTTTCTGAACCGTGTTCGGGTTCACAGTCAGGCTCCGTGACAGTTCCCTTATGGACGGAAGCTCGCTGTCCTCAGGCAGCACGCCCCGTATGATCAGCTCCTTGATGTTGTCGATAATCTGTTCGTATATCGACCGCTGACTCCTTAGGTTAATCTGAAACATTACCTTTCCCTTCCTCCTCCTAATCTTCAAAAACCCTTTTTTTGATTCTGGGTGAACTAAGTGTACTACTTCAAATAGTACAGTGTCAAGTTCTTTCTTTTTCGCAAAAACAACAAAATGTAAATGGCATCGAATTTGATTAGTGATTTTGCATCGATTTTGATTAGTGACTGATTCTATTTTCAGTGAAACCCCGTGGCCCTTTTATGTCATGGGCTTTGGTGTTTTCAATGATCCGTATAAACTCGTGCACGATTTTGATTAGTGGTTTTCGGTTTCTACACTTTTCTGCACAAAGTTGATTAGTGATTTTCGTGTGCATCCCATTTTTGCAAAATATTGATTAGTACTTAAGTGATTGAGGCATTAAAAAAGACTGTTGCATAGACAATTATTTGTCTAACGCAACAGTCTTTCTTGATATAATTTGCAGCTCGAAAAGTACTAATCAAAATCATGCAGCACGTAATCCGTTTCTCAGATACTTGCTTTTTGATTCTTTACGAAAAGTACTAATCATATTTAATACACAAATGTGTCGAAAAAGATGATTAGCGATTTTCGCCGATATAGTTATATTAACCGTTTCGTTCGAACTTTACTAATCACAATTTTTCCATTTACATCCATTTGTAAATGGCATCGAATTTGATTAGTGATTTTGCATCGATTTTGATTAGTGATACGTTTTATACCCTTACTCAATAAGAATACAATCATTATGGCGGTATAAGAACCATCCTTTACATTAATTTTGATTAATGGTCTCCGATATATGCATTGGAAATTTATGAAGATGCAGAATCTATTATCCTTAAAAAATACCAGCCTGCATGTATTCTTTGTGGCAGTGCTGATGATCTGATCGAATATAGAGGAAAAAGGATTTGCCGAAAATGTATCGCTAACCTATAGAGAAATATCTTTTTTGGTCACCATATACAATGAATAGAGACAATCAACAACAAATATTTATTACTAAAACAGCCTACAAGAGAAATCTTGCAGGCTGTTAGTAACTCACCTATTTAGTTTTTACTGACTTCTTCACTGACCACTTGGAATAGAATATCTTTCCACCCTTCTTAGTATAAGTCCTAACCTGAACATAATACCTTTTCTTTGCCTTCAGTTTCTTAATCGTCTTTGATTTTGAGGCCTTTCCAGCGGTGGCATACTTAGCGCTACTCATATTGGATTTCAATGAGTATCTAATCTGATATCCGTTGAACTTTTTCTGATTTGTGGCACTCTGCTTTGCCCATTTAACTGTGAAGCACTTCTTACCTTTCGCAACCTTCAGCGACTTCACGTAGAAAGACGCGTAGCCGGCCAAAGTCTTGACATTTTTCTTCGCGTTACAGTCAGTGCAATAATAATACTCTATGCCATCCTTCAGCAGTGCACCTGCCTTCTTATAGTGTTTCCAACTATGACCTGATGCGAAGATTGTCCTTGTCTCTGTTTTTCCACACCTAGTACAAGTGTATGTTATCATCCCGTCAGTCGTGCAGGTTGCTTTCTTGTTTATCATGCCGGAGTCCCACTGATGGTTTCCTCCACATGGGTCTTCCGGTTCATCAGGTCCGGCTGTGTATGTAGTGCTGTACCCTAAGCATGGAATAACTGCTCCTGCCTCGTATTTAGTTTCATCCGAACCGTACATTGTCTTTGGGAAGGTTGCTTTACAGACAGCGTTTATATTTGCGTTGTTAAAATCAGTTCCAATACTTAGTGTTTTTAAGGAATTGCATTTATAGAACATACCTTGCATGTTGGAAACCTCACTTGCATCAAAGTTCGATACGTCCAAATACACCATGGATCTGCATTCACTGAACATTTCTGACATGAGACCCACATTTCTCGTATCAAAACTTGAAACATCCACACTTGACAATGAACTGCAGCCGTCGAACATTCCATGCATGTTTTCCACTTTGCTCGTATTAAAGTTTTTTAAATTCAAACTCGTCAAGGAACTGCAGCCTGCGAACATTCTGTGCATGTTCGTCACATTACTCGTATCAAAGCGTGTTAAATACAGTTCCGTCAAAGAACTGCAGCTTTCGAACATTCTGTCCATGTACTGCACTTTGCTCGTATTAAAGTTTTTTATATCCAGATTCGTCAAGGATTTGCACTCGCCGAACATTCCGCCCATGTCCGTCACATTACTCGTATCAAAACCTGTTACATCCAGATTCGTCAGGGAACTGCACCCATAGAACATATCTTCCATGTTTTCTCTGCCGTACACTGTCCCCTCAAATGTTGCTGTTTTTAGAGAACCACTGTACGAAAGCCATGGATAAGACGCCTCCTCACCCTTAAACGTATACTCCTGTCCTTTTTCTCCAATGATCAGTTCATAATCACTGGTAATTCTCCACGGAACACCATCATACACACCGCTATCGATATCTTCGCCTGCAGCGTAAACCGGCTGAACAGTCAAAATTGCAAAGGCGGCGATTCCCATGATGAGCGCCACAAATAAGGCCATCATATTCTGTCTGATAATACTTATCATCACTTTCCTCCTATCATAAATGATTCATTGTGAACTTTGGATTCTCTCTTCCCTCAGTATGAGGTGTTTATCTAAGCTTACACCTTGTTAGTTATCCTTTTACATTTTATCAAAATAGTCGCACTTCTATTGTATTAATTCTGTTCATACTTCACCATACTATGATTTCGCACTTAAACTCGTTCCCAGAATCTTAATTTTCCTTTTGCGAAGAAGAGAACTATGTCATATTCCTCGTCGCCATCTAAATCGAACTCACGATATGTATTCTAATAATGAATATAGTTGTGATTAAAAACTTAAGAGCATCTCTCCGGAGGTGCTATTTTAATCGGGTTCTTCTATCTGTTTAATCTTTTAAAATCGAATATTTATAATCAAATTTATGCGATTTGAAGACCACTAATCAAATTCTTGTTTTTTGATTCAATTCGAAATGCAGTAATCATAATTATTGCGCTAATTGTGTAAGAAAAGTTGATTAGTGGAACTCATGGATGTGGTTATACCAAAGGTTCCAAGTGAAACCCACTAATCAAAATTACTACCGTCTACACAAAAGACCCGCCCCTCCCGGAGCGGGTCAGATATTCCTGTCTATGGCAACTGCCTAATCGATGACGTTCTTAATCATGTCGATGACTGTACCGTCTCTGTACTCAACGACACCGACGACGATATCGCCGAACTTCGGCGGCTCCGGCTTGCCCGTGATGCTGTAGGCTTTGTCTCTCAGTTCTTCCACTTCGCATACCGGAAGTCCTGCCTTGACCAGTTCTGCCTTGAGCAGTGGATTGTTCGGGTTGACCGCGATACCGCGCTCGGTAACGATGACGTCTACGCTCGGTCCCGGCGTGCAGATCGTCTGAACTTCGTCCACGACGATCGGAATCCTCTTTCTGACGAGCGGGCAAACAACGATAGCCAGCTTGGCTCCGGCCGCTGTATCAGGGTGGCCGCCGAGGGCTCCCATGATGTTGCCGTTAGACGCAGTCAGAACGTTGACGTTGAAGTTGACGTCAACTTCCGTCGCCGACAGAATCATGATATCCAGGTTGTTCGTCACGCATCCCTTGGTCAGAGGATCGGCGTAAGTACCGGCGTCCATCTCAATGTGATTGCCGTTGTTCCGAATGGACTTGACCGCATCTTTATCAAAAGTCTGTACATCCAGAAGTCCGGTGAACAAGCCCTCGTCGAGGAGTTCGACCATGGTCGATGTGATGCCGCCTGAACCGAAGGATCCGATGATGTGGTTTTCCTTCATGTAATCGCGCAGGAACCTTATAACGGCCAGTGAAACGCCGCCCGTTCCTGCCTGATAGGAGAATCCGTTTTTGATGAGTCCTGACGCGATGAGGACTTTGCTTGCGTATTCCGCAATGGTGAGTTCCACCGGATTTTTGGTTTTGCGCGTAGCACCCTGTCCCATAAGTTCCGGATCGCCGATCTGATCGATAACCGCAACGATATCGACAAGCGTCTGCGGGATGCTTACCGGGTAAGCCGGGAAGTCTACGAGGTTGTCTGTGACCGCAACAACATTCTTCGCGTAGCGCGCGTCCACCATGGCGTAACCCATGGATCCGAAGGCAGACGGTCCCTGCTGCCCGTTCATGTTGCCCATATCGTCGCAGCAGGATGCTGCGATGAAGGCTACATCGATCTGTACGTCGCCCTTCTGTATGGCTCTGGCTCTGCCGCCGTGGGTTCTGAATACGACCGCAGAATCAAGCAGACCTCTCGAAATCTGTTTTCCAAGTTCTCCGCGCATGCCGCTGGTCTGCAGACCCGTTACAACGCCTCTTTTGATGTAATCGATCAGGCATTCATGGGAACTGGTCAATGAGGATGCGCAGATGGTCAGATCCTTGATGCCAAGCTCATCGATGGCTTCCATGACCTTCGGCAGGACCATGTCGCCGGCGCGCAGGTGGTGATGGAAGGAAATGGTCATTCCATCCTGCAGGCCTGACTTGATGATTGCTTCTTTCAGGGAACCTACGACCTTGCCGGTATAGACTTTGTCGCTCTCCGTGATGTAGTTTTCTTTTCTCTTGCCGCTTCTGATGTACGGTTTGACATCACCCATCTGCCGTACATGCTCCGGCACTTCTCTTCCTATTTTATTCTTCTGCAGTTTCATTTTTCGAGCCTCCCCGCCTGTATCAGTATTCTCTTCGCCTTGTTGATGATCGGGTAATCCACCATCTTGTTGTCGACGGTGAAGACGCCGATTCCGGCAGCGCTCGCTTCTCTTTCGGCGTCAACGACACGTTGTGCGTGCTCGATCTGTTCTTCTGTCGGGCTCAGCAGAGCGTGCGCGATTTTGATCTGTGACGGGTGGATGCAGGATTTGCCTGTGAAGCCCAGGGTCTTCGCCCACTTGACTTCTTCTGCGAACCCTTCTTCGTCCTTGTAGTTAGACCATACCGTATCAACTGCCGTAATGCCCGCTTCCGCGGCAACGACCGGCAGATATGCTCTGGCATAGGACAATTCGTTCCCTTCTCTTGTCCTGATGGTGCCCATGGAATTGGTGTAGTCCTCTGCGCCGAAGGAAAGGGAGATGACTCTGTCGCTGGCTTTGACGGTATCTCTGGCGTTGAGCACGCCCTTGGCCGTCTCAATGGAGCACTGGATCTTAACGGTTCCTTCCTCGATTCCGTGCTCTTTCTCCACCTCGCTCAAAAGCTGGTCGAGCACGACTACGTCGTCCGGGCAGTCACACATTGCCAGTCTCATGTAACGAATTCCTGACGGTACGATAGCTCTCACGTCATCCTCGAAGAACGGAGTTCCCGTTCCGTTGACCCTCGCGAAGACCATACAGTCTCCGAATTCGAGACTCTCGACGGCCTTGCACAGAAGATCTCGTCCCGCATCTTTTTCTGTCATGGCAACGGCGTCCTCCAGATCAAAGAGGATGCAGTCCGGCTGGAATACCGGAGCGTTCAGATACATCTTCGGTTTATTGGCCGGACAGAATAACATTGTTCTCATCTTATACATCTTCTTCTGCCCTCCTTGCTCTTCTTACCGCCGTTCTGATTCTCGCCTGGATGACGAAATCCAGGGCGCTGAAATCATCGATTGTGACATCGGCATGCTTTACTCCCAGAAGGTCGAGTTCTTCCTGCGCCTTCTGTTCGATCTGGTTGCCGAACATCTTCTTCATCTTGCTGTTCAGAACAATCTTGATCTTGCCGCGTTTCTTGAGTTTGACAGTCACTTTGCAGTCCTGAGACTGCTCGTAGCCGGCTTCACCTATCATATTCGTTTTTCCTCCCTAAGCTCCTGCTTATATAGGTTTCAGCAATAATATATATTTAGAACAGGCCCGTTACGCGCCCGTCATTATCCACGTCGATATTCTCGGCCGACGGTCTCTTCGGCAGTCCCGGCATGACCATGATGTCACCGGTTCTCGCTACGATAAAGCCCGCGCCTGAATTCGGTTTGACGTCGGTCACATGGATTCTGAATCCTGTCGGTGCCCCGAGCAGCTCCGGATCATCCGAGAAACTGAACTGCGTCTTCGCCATACAGATCGGCAGATCTCCATATCCCTGTTTTTCCAGCCTCTGAATCTGCTTCTCCGCCTTCAGATCGAAGCTTACGGAATCCGCACGGTAAACGCGCTTCGCAATCGCCTCGATCTTCTCATCAATTTTCATGTCCAGCGGATAGGTGAAGCTGAAGTTGTTCGGCTGCTCGCAGAGTTTCATAACTTCCTCTGCCAGCGCGATTCCGCCCTCGCCGCCTCTTTCCCAGACTTCACTGACCACTACATTTACGCCGAGCTGCCTGCACTTCTCCTGCACGAGCGCGAGCTCCGCCTCGGTATCTGACGGGAAGACATTGATTGCGACGACTGCCGGAAGGCCGTAAACCTGCGTTACGTTTTCCAGATGTCTCAGGAGGTTCGGCATGCCCTTCTCGAGGGCGTCCAGATTTTCTTCCCCCAGATGTCTCTTCGTCACGCCGCCGTGGTACTTCAGTGCGCGCACCGTTGCCACGATGACACAGGCTGAAGGTCTCAGATCCGCCATTCTGCACTTGATGTCCACGAATTTCTCCGCGCCGAGGTCCGCCGCGAAACCGGCCTCAGTGATCGTATAATCCGCCAGTTTAAGAGCCATCTTCGTGGCCATTACGGAGTTGCAGCCGTGAGCGATGTTCGCGAACGGTCCCCCGTGGACAAAGGCCGGCGTGTGCTCCAGCGTCTGGACGAGATTCGGCTTGATGGCGTCCTTGAGCAGGGTCGCAACCGCCCCCTGTACGTTCAGATCGCGTACGGTAATCGGCAGTCCATCGTAGTTGTATGCGACGATGATGTTCGCGATTCTCTCCTTCAGATCATTGATATCTTTGGCAAGACATACGATCGCCATGATCTCGCTGGCAACCGTAATCTTGAAATGATCCTCTCTCGGACGGCCGTTGATGCTCCCGCCGAGGCCATCCACAACATTACGCAGCTGACGATCGTTCATATCCATGACGCGCGTCCATGTGACACGTCGCGTATCGATTCGGAGCGGATTATCCTGGTGGATATGATTGTCGATGATCGCCGCGATTAGATTGTTTGCTGCAGTGATTGCGTGCATGTCGCCGGTAAAATGCAGGTTAATATCCTCCATCGGAACGACCTGCGCGTAACCGCCGCCTGCGGCGCCGCCCTTAATACCAAAAACAGGACCCATGGACGGTTCCCGCAGCGCAACCATGACATTCTCTCCCAGCCTGTGGAAGGCATCCGCCAGTCCTACTGAAGTCGTGGTCTTACCTTCACCGGCAGGTGTCGGGGAAATCGCTGTCACGAGAATCAGCTTGCCGTCTTCTCGGTCCTGCAGTTTTTCTAACACATGATAGTCGATTTTGGCCTTGTAACGACCGTAAAGTTCGACATCTTCTTCGTCGATGCCCAGCTGTTCGGCGATCTCCGTGATGGGATACATCTCGTTTTCCTGGGCAATTTCAATATCTGTTTTTACTTCCATTCCAGCTGCTCTCCTTCTATCTTCTCTATTGTTCAAACTACCACATATAGTAGTGATTATCCAGTAGTTTTTGCACATTCCCCGAAATTTGCTATCCTGCTAACTCTTTAATACGACAAAGGGCTATGAAAGGCCCGCAGTTCACACTGCGGGCCTTTCATTCTTTATTAATTAAGTCAGAGAGCGACTCTACTTATGCATTAACTTCTGCCATCTCTCCATCGGTGTCATCTGACTTCTTCTTCGCTGCGATAGCAACGATGCACTGTACCGCCAGAATAACTACCATCATAATCGTCCACTTGTCTACCATTGTCATCGGCAGGCTCATATCCTCGGTCAGAATGAAGGCTATGATTGCCCCGATAGCCGGGATGATACTGGCGAGGCGTACCGCGCCCTTGCGTCTGATTTCAGTCTCTTCGCCTGTCTCTTCATCTTCTTCGTTTCTTCTGCCGAAGTATCTGTTCAGCATAACGACTGAGAGCAGTGCTGTCGCGATTGCGCAGAGCAGGTTCACGAGCGCCCAGTACGCATTGACTGCGAGCGGGGTATCCGGATCGCTGATTACTGTCGCTGCCGGTGCTTTTGGTGCCGGGTTGGCAGTAATGGTTGCCGGACCCATTGGTCCGCCTGCTGCAGTTGTGTCGCCGCCGTTACCGCCGCCTGCTGCAGGAGTGTTT
>SVCX01000001.1 GCA_015058145.1 Clostridiales bacterium
CCTCATTTGTCCAACTTCTGTTTTTGCCACCTTTAGGTCTACTCATATAACCACCTCCCTGAACAAATCCTAACATAAGAAAAGTAGACACGCTTTTTTACATGTCTACTTTCATCTTACTAGTTCAGCGCTATGCAGCCTTTTTTGTTTTTTGATTATAATGCGATGCCGAGAAGGATCGATGCGGTCAGCAGGTAGATGCAGGATGATACCATGTCTGTGAGCGATGATATCATCGGCGTTGCCATGAGGGCAGGGTCTACGCCGACCTTCTTCGCCAACATCGGGAGCATACCGCCCAGCAGCTTGGCGAATACGATGACCATGATCATGGACATGGCTACGGTCAGCCCGATCAGAGGAGGCTGTCCGTCGATGAGCGTGATCTTCAGGAAGTTGAATGCGCTCAGAACCACGCCGAGGATGATGCTGACGCGGAATTCCTTCCAGAGAATCTTACCGGCATCCTTAAGATCGACCTCGTCTACCGAAAGACCACGGATGATCAGGGTTGCAGCCTGGGTTCCCGTGTTGCCGCCTGTTCCCATGAGAAGAGGAAGGTAAGCAACCAGTATGATGACCTGCGAGAGGACTTCCTCAAACTGGGCGATGAGCGATCCTGTAATCATGAGCATGACTGTCATGAACAAAAGCCACGGAAGCCTGTTTCTAACATGTCTGAATACGCCGATCTCCAGGTATTCATCGTCCGGTTCGTTTCCGACGATACCACCCATACGCTCGATATCCTCGGTTGCCTCTTCTTCGATAACGCTCATGATGTCGTCGACGGTAACGATACCGACCAGTCTGTTTTCATTATCCACGACAGGAACCGCCAGGAAGCCGTACTTCTTGAACACTTCGGCAACTTCTTCCTGATCGTCGTATACGCTGACGTATACATAGTCTTTATGCATGAGATCAGAGACCAGCACATCTTCATCCGCAGTGACGAGGGCGCTGAGGGAAACGATGCCTTCCAGCTCTCTGCCGCCGTGTTTGACGTAACAGGTGTAGACCGTCTCGCTGTCCATTCCCTGCTGTTTGATGTGCGCGAGGGCTTCCTTGACCGTCATGGTCTCCTGGAGACTGATGTAATCAGGCGTCATCAGACTTCCTGCGCAGTCTTCCGGGTAGTTGAGGAATATGTTGATCAGTCTGCGCTCTTCGCGCGGCGTCTGGTCGAGTATTTTATCAACGATATTCGCCGGAAGTTCTTCCAGTACGTCGATTTTATCGTCGAAGTCCATCTCCTCCATAATGAAAGCGATTTCCTTATCGGTAATGCCGTCGATGATACTGACCTGGTCATCGCCCGGCAGATAGGAGAACACTTCGACCGCGACGTTCTTCGGAAGCATGCGGAATGCAATGATCGCCTTATCAATACTGACTTCGTCAATGATTTCCTTAAAAATTTCAGAGATATCTACTTCGTTATAGGAAAGAAGGAGGGTTCGGGTATCAAAATAATCGCCGTTTCTGAGAAGTTCCAGTGCTTTCTCGGTATCTTCTTCAAACTGCTGATTTTTTGTCTCCATATCAAGAGCCATCTGGTCGGGATCTTCTATATTCGGGTCGTCGCCTTCAGCCAGCTCTTCATAGGCGGTATCATACAGCTCTTCGGCGTCGTCAAAGACTTCTTTTGTGTATTTTTCTTCAGCCATGATACGTTTTCCTCCTTTCCTGTGATATTCTGTGTTCCACACTTATTCAAGTATAACAAAACCACTCTTAAAATCAAAGAAAAAATGAACAGGTTTTTTGTATGCAGAAACGCATATTTATTACTTGTATACAGCAAATATCGTATATGAATTGCGTTGACGGAAATTTCACAAAGTGTTATCATGATTGGGCAAAGGACATTAAAATACTTTATAAATTAATTAATTTAAAAGAAGGAGAAACAGAAAATGTCAAACTATGTAGAAAGAGTCATTGAGCAGTGCAAGGCTAACAACCCTGGCGAAGTAGAATTTCATCAGACTGTAGAAGAAGTACTGACTTCACTCAAGCCTGTCGTTGAACAGCACCCTGAGTATGAAGAAGCAGCTCTTCTGGAGAGACTGGTTGAGCCTGAAAGAGGCGTTACTTTCAGAGTTGTTTGGGTTGACGATGCTGGTAAAGTTCAGGTTAACAAGGGCTACAGATATCAGTTCAACAGCGCAATCGGACCTTACAAAGGCGGTCTGAGATTTGCTCCAAACGTATATCCTGGAATCATCAAGTTCCTCGGATTTGAGCAGATCTTCAAGAACTCCCTGACTGGTCTGCCAATCGGCGGCGGCAAGGGCGGTTCCGACTTCGATCCTAACGGAAAGAGCGACGCTGAAGTTATGAGATTCTGCCAGGCATTCATGACTGAGCTGTACAGACACATTGGTCCTAACACTGACGTTCCTGCTGGCGACCTGGGCGTAGGCGGCAGAGAGATCGGTTACCTGTTCGGACAGTACAAGAGAATCGTTGACAGATATGAAGGCACTCTGACTGGTAAGGGCCTGTCATACGGCGGACTGCTCGGAAGAGCTGAAGCAACTGGATTCGGTATCGTATGGTACGCAGAAGAAATGCTGAAGGCAAACGGCGAAGACTTCAAGGATAAGGTTGTTGGTATCTCCGGTTTCGGTAACGTAGCATGGGGTGCTGCTTGGAAGCTGAAAGACCTCGGCGCTAAGTGCGTTACGATTTCAGGTCCGGACGGATACATCTATGACCCAGATGGAATCAGCACAGACGAAAAGGTTGCATACCTCCTCGAGCTGAGATCATCCGGTAAGAACATCTGCGCACCTTACGCAGAGAAGTTCCCTGGCGCTAAGTTCTATGAAGGCAAGAAGCCTTGGGGCGTACAGCAGGATGAAGGCATCAAGGTTGATATGTTCATCCCTTGCGCAATGCAGAACGACGTTCACATGGAACACGCTAAGCAGATCGTAGAAGGCGGCTGCAAGTTCTACTGTGAAGGCGCTAACATGCCTACAACGAACGACGCTCTCGAGTATCTCATCGAGAACGAGACAGCTGTTGGTTCCGCTAAGGCTGCTAACGCCGGCGGCGTTGCTTGCTCCTGCATCGAGATGGGACAGAACGCTGGCCACACTGTATATCAGCACCAGGATGTATATGATCAGCTGCACCAGATCATGATCAACATTTACAAGAACAGTGCTGCTGCTGCTGAGAAATACTATGGCAACAAGAACCTGCTCGTACAGGGTGGTAACATCGCTGGATTCGAGAAGGTTGCTGCTGCAATGATGGAACAGGGTCTTGTATAATCAGGACTGCTGATACAGCATAACAGAATGACTTTCGGGGACCGATGCTATCGCATCGGTCCTTTTTTTGCACGAAAGGGCAATGCCTATAATGCGTTTTTGCATTGTTAATAATTTAATTAGCTAAATAAATGAAGCAACCGATGTTATAATAGGTGCGTAATAATAATTACGTAATTATTGTTGGCAACAATTCGTTATCCCATCTGTTACCGTTGAAAGGAGGAGGAAATGATTTTTGGACTTGAACCCCACGTGTTCTTCGCATTCCTTTCGTGGCCAATCACCTACATTGTGATTGCAGTCATCATGTATTTTGTTATGGCCAAACACGATAAGGAGGAAGAAGCCTGGGAGAAGGCTTACGATGAGTGGCAGGCGTCACTGAAAGACGGTAAAGCAGAAGAAGGGGGTGAGGTACAATGATCGGCGGAGGCGTAACTGAATATGTTGTTCTGCTCATTTACCTCATCGGCATGATCGGTATTGGTGTTTATTGGGCAAAACACAGCAAGACTTCAGAAGATTATCTGCTGGGCGGACGTAAAATCGGATCCGTACTGACAGCGCTCACACTGCAGACCACTTCCATGTCCGGATACATGTTCATGGGAGGCCCTGCGCAGACATACAGAGAAGGATACTTCACTCTCTGGTATGCTGTCGGAGATGGCGGCGGAGCGATCTTCAACGTTGGTATCCTGGGTAAGAGAATGAGAAGACTCTCATACTTCCTCGGATGTCTTTCACCAATAGAATACATAGAAAAACGTTATCCGGGCAAGGCGACAAGAGCAATCGCAGCCGTCATCGCCATCTGCTTCGTATATGGATACGTTCTGGCGCAGTTCCTGTCCGCAGGAAAGACCATGTGCGCGCTGCTGGGAGTTCCTCTTCCTGTAGCGATCATCATCGGCGCCGGCGTAATTGTATTCTACACATTTGCCGGAGGATATCTGGCAGTTGCGTGGACAGACTTCATTCAGGGCATCGTAATGGTATGCTCCATGATCATGATTTTCGTTCTCGCATGGGGTCAGGTCGGCGGACTCACAGGACTGAACGAGCAGCTGACTGCACTGGATCCTACGCTTACCGGTATGTGGGGTAAGGATAACATGTACCAGGGTCAGTGGGGCGTTGTCGCAGGAGCGGTCGGCGTATATCTGATCGGTTACATGGGACTGCCGCACGTTGTCATCCGTCATATGGCGATGGAGAGCCCGAAACTGGCGAAGCAGACCGTTGTCATCGCAACTGTCTGGAACCAGCTGTTTATCTTCGTTCCATACATCATGGGACTGATGGGCATCCTGCTCCTGCCTAATATCGAGGACCCTGAAATGGTAGTACTGTCGCTGGCGTACATGCTGCTTCCTGGCGTTCTGGCTGCTATCGTACTCGTCGCAATCATGTCGGCGATCATGAGTACTGCGGACGCACAGCTCATGCTCATGGGCACTATGCTCGGCCGTGATATCTATCAGAGATACATCAACAAGAATGCTTCTGACAAGCAGCTGATGAATGTATCAAGAATCTGCATCCTGGCAGTTGGTGTCATTTCCGTTATCATCGCGCTGATTCAGCCTCCTGGAGTATTCCAGATTGTTGTATTCTCATTCAGCACGCTGGGAGCTTCCTTCCTGCCGTCCTATGTCGGAGCGGTTTGGTGGAAGAGAGGAAACACCCTCGGATGCTACATGTCTATGATTTCCGGATGTATCGTTTCAATCATCTGGGAAGCTGCAGGACTCGCAGGCCCGACGGGAATGCACACGTTCTTCATGGGTATCATCGTATCCATTGCGGCTTACATCATCGGATCACTGATTGGCAAACCGCCTACAAAGGAAATGCAGGATCTGGTCGACAGAGCAGCCTGCAAGACCAAGATTCCAGCTGGATTTGCTACCGTTAACTACAAGGACATCGCTCCTGAGACGAACGGCGTACTCACTTTCCTGAAGGAGTCATCCTACATGGAAGAAAGAGGTTTCCAGCCGGTATAATCACTGCTTAGCAGTAACACACAAAAATACGCAGGCCGGGCAAATTGCCCGGCCTTTGTGTTATAATATCTTCGCTGACAATATAGAACGGAGTTTCATATGGAAATCAAATGTCTGAAAAACGGATTTAAGATGCAGGATGCCTACGAGCGTCTGTACAAGAGAAGCAAGCACTTCACTATTGAGAAGATGGACATACTTTTTTATCCTTATCTTCTCATGGAGTTTGACGTGAAATACAGAGGCAAACTCGAGCGGTTGTCCGATAAGGTTCTAGTCATGTGCGACATGTGGAAGGGCATCTATTCCATGGCCAAATCCAGAGGCGAGTTCGTTATGACAGACGCCGATGAGAGCATACTGATTCCGGTCAAGATGGATAAGAAGAAAGTCATCGCCGACGCTCCCCGCACGATATACGGCGAGATTCAGAAAGCGAAGCGTGTCCTCAACATCCCTGATATTGAGTATGTGAGCGATGAACTGATTTACAAGCCGTTCTTCATTGTGGAGTGTCTCAATGATGATAAAGAGGTCTTCCATATTCTGTTCGATACTGTAACAGGCGAATACAGCCTGCTGAATGCATGAGGAAATCTAATGGCTAAATATATTCCACCCATCGGGAGAGTCGTTGAAGGAAGTTACGACGGCAGTTTCGTCTACTGGCTCATCGAAAAGGACGAGACAGAGTATTTCGCTGTGAGCCCTAACGAAAGACTCAGAGTGGGGATTTTTGTTCAAATCGATGACAATCCTATCACGTTTGAAATACGCGACGGAGATATCGCCAGAATCGAAACGAAGGACGAAGCATTTCTCCACGAGGATCTGGCCGTCTACACCAAGCATAGGGGGAAGCTGCTCCTGCGCGTGAACCGTCAGGCTGCGGAGAAACTGCGGTCCATGGCAGACAAAGGATAAAACTATGATACAGATTACTACAAGCTATGTGGAAAACATCATAACGGCCAGACCGAAGGACATGCACAAGGGACAAGCCGGGCGCGTCCTCTTTATCACTGGTTCCAAAGGCATGGCCGGCGCGGCTGTGCTGTCCGCCAGAGGCGCGCTCTATTCCGGCGCCGGGCTGGTCAAGGTTTCCGTACCGGATGAACTCTTCCCGATTCTTCAGATTTCCGTACCGGAAGCCATGTGTATCAGCAGAGAAGAAGCTGCAAAAGCAGACCTGGGCGTCTACGACGCTATTTGCATAGGGCCAGGTCTGGGTGTCAGCGAGGGGAGCACGAGGCTCATCAATAGAGTCATTGCGGACTACAGCGGTCCACTGGTCATAGATGCAGATGGAATCAACTGCCTGTGCGAATATGACGTCAACATAGAAGTCTTTGAACAGATTAGAAACCGCGAAGGCGCAACCGTCTTCACACCGCATCCGGGCGAAGCTGACAGAATGCTTGGTGCCTTTGGACTGGAATCCTGGAGAGTGATGGGACGGGAGACTGCGGCAGCGTTATTGGCGGAGAAAACGGAATCCATCGTACTTCTGAAGGGGGCACCGACAATCATTGCGTCCGGGGGCGAACTGTTTGAAAACCCGACGGGTAATCCCGGCATGGCTACAGGTGGGAGCGGAGATGTGCTCAGCGGCATCATCACATCACTGCTGGCACAGAAGCAGCTGACCGCCTCAGCCGTTGACAGAGTGTGCGCTGCAGCCTTTCTGCATGGTTTGGCAGGGGATATCGCTGCGGAGAACATCGGAGAGTACGGCATGACGTCAGCTGACATCGCTGACGCGGTAGCAGCGGCCTTCAACGCCCTGTAAATAACAAAACTATTTGTGAATATCGTGTGAATTTAGGGGAACTCTTATTGTAATAAGGGTTCCTTTCATGTATACTATATCTTGTTATAGAATGTGCAAATTTACTAAATGACAAACAATATTTGGAGGAAACCAGCGTATGGACATCAGAGAACTTGAAAAGACTGCACTCGATGTGCGCATTGGCATCATCAAGGCGCTCCACAATGCAGGCTCAGGGCATCCGGGCGGTTCGCTTTCCGCTGCTGACATTGTTACGGCGCTCTACTTTGAAGAGATGAACGTCGATCCGAAGGATCCGCAGATGAAGGGCAGGGATAAGTGTGTATTCTCAAAGGGCCACGCAGGTCCGGCGCAGCTATCGGCTATGGGGACTGCGGGGTTCTTCGATATGGATGATTTCACGACGAATCTGCGTAAGATAGGATCGAAATTCCAGGGCCATCCGAACACGAAGATTCCGGGCATCGAGATGGCGACAGGTTCTCTGGGACAGGGATTCAGCGCTGCTGCCGGAATGGCCATGGCAAACAAACTGGACAAGGATCCCGGCAGAGTATACGCGGTCCTCGGCGACGGCGAGCTGCAGGAAGGCATCATCTGGGAAGCTGCTATGTCGGCGGCTCATTACAGCCTCGACAATCTGGTCGCCATCGTGGACCACAACGGCCTGCAGATCGACGGCAGGAACGATGATGTCATGAAAGTTTCTCCAGTGGGAGACAAATTCGCCGGGTTCGGATGGAACGTCATAGAAATCGATGGCCATGACATGCAGCAGATTCTCGACGCCTTCGCGAAGGCGAGAGAATGCAAAGGCAGACCGACCGTCATCATTGCGGAAACAATCAAAGGCAAGGGCGTTTCATTCATGGAAGATCAGGCCGGTTGGCACGGCAAAGCGCCGGATGATGAGCAGACGCAGCAGGCGCTTGGTGAACTGGAAGCAGCAAAGGCTGCCTTATAAGGAGTAGAAATATGGCTGATAAAATTGCAACAAGACAAGCTTACGGCGAGGCTCTCGTCGAGCTCGGCAAAGAATACGACAATCTGGTAGTTATGGACGCGGATCTCTCTGGTTCAACCAAGACCGCCATGTTCGCCAAGGAGTTCCCTGAGAGATTCTTCAATATGGGTATTGCGGAGCAGAACATGTACGGTGCGGCTGCCGGTCTGGCTCTGAGCGGCAAGGTCGTCTGCGCAAGCACCTTCGCTATGTTCGCAACGGGCAGAGCTTTTGAAATCGTAAGAAACTCCATCGGATACACAGGAGCCAATGTCAAGGTCTGCGCTTCCCATGCGGGCATTACAGTCGGTGAGGACGGTGCAAGCCACCAGACCTTTGAGGATATCGCGCTCATGCGTACGATTCCCGGCATGACCGTGGTCAATCCGTCGGACGCTGTGGCGACGAAGAAACTGCTCCGTCAGATCGTAGAGATGGACGGTCCGTGTTACTTCAGAGTTGGTAGGGCCGCCGTACCTGTATTCTATAGGGAAGATGATGAAATCACGCTTGGTAAAGGCAACCTCATCCGCGAGGGAAAGGACGCCACTATTATCGCTACCGGCATTATGGTAAGCAAAGCCTACGAAGCGGCGGAAGCTTTGGCAGCGGAAGGTATCGACGCCAGAGTCATCGATATCCACACCATTAAACCGATCGATGAAGAGATCATCATCAAGGCAGCCTCGGAGACAGGAGCCATCGTCACCGCAGAGGAGCACAGCGTAATCGGCGGACTGGGAGACGCCGTGGCGCAGGTTGTCGTGAAGAATTGTCCGTGCAGGATGGCCATGGTAGGTCAGCTCGACACGTTTGGTGAATCCGGAAAGCCTGACCAGCTGCTGGAGAAATATCATATGACTGCAGCGGATATCGCAGAAGCAGTGAGAAAAGTACTGTAAAGGAGTAATGTTACATGATTGAGTTTGACCATGTAACGAAACGTTACAAATCTAACATTGGACTTGATGACGTTTCGGTAAAGATCAACGAGGGGGATTTCGTATTCCTTGTCGGCCCGAGCGGCGCCGGCAAGTCCACTTTTGTGAAACTCATTCTCAAGGAACTTGACGCAGACAGGGGGAAGATAACAGTCAGGGGCAAAAATGTCACTGCTATGTCTGCCAGGAACGTTCCGAAGCTGAGAAGGAATATCGGTATTGTGTTCCAGGACTTCCGCCTTCTGCCGAAGAAGACCGTCTATGAGAATGTTGCTTTTGCGATGGAAATTATCCATAAGCCGCGCAGAATCATCAAGAAGCAGGTTCCGCAGGTGCTGACGATGATGGGTATCGCCGATAAGGCTAATAAATACCCGGATGAGTTGTCTGCCGGAGAGCAGCAGCGTGTCGCCATCGCCCGCGCTATTGTTAACAGGCCGAAGATTCTGATCGCAGACGAGCCTACCGGCAATCTGGATCCGGATACAGCATGGGAAATCATGCAGCTTCTGAATCAAATCAATCAGCTTGGTACTACCATCGTCATGGTCACTCACGCCAAGGATATTGTAGACAAGATGGAGAAGCGTGTTATCGCCATTGAGAAGGGCCGCATTGTCCGCGATGAAAAAGGCATGTACGGATACAAGGAGGCGCTTGAAGATGCGACCAGCGCTTTTGATACGATGCCGATGAATTCCCGCGGAACATTCAAGGCGGGCTTCCGGAGAGGAGGCCGCAGCTGATGAAGACTTTTGCATATACAATCAAGCAGGCATTTATACAATTTGGAAGAAACAGGAGTATGTCTGTAATTTCCATTTTCGCGATTACATGCATGCTGCTCATTCTGAGTCTGTTCTTCATTCTCTTTATTAACGTCAATTCAGCGGCAGAGACAATCAAAGGAGATTACGATTCCATAGAAGTGTTCCTGCTCGATGAGACGACTCAGGACGACGCCAACGTCATGATCGAAGATCTGAAGCAGCAGGAGGGTGTGGCTGACGCCTACTTCAAGACCAGAGAAGAGGCGATGGCCGAATTCAAAGCAAGATGGGGAGAAAATGGATATCTCCTTGACAGTCTGCAGGACAATCCGCTGCCGAACTCTATCGTAATTAAAATCGGTGATCTGGAAAAAGCAGACGCCATTGCGCAGCATGCGGCGGAATATGAAGGAATCGAAGACGTCAAATACTACAAGAGCACGGTTGACAAGCTGCTGAAGGCGACGAATTTCATCAAGATATCCGCAATGGTCATCATGCTGTTCCTCATTATTGTATCGATTATCGTGGTTTCGAATACAATTAAGCTTACTGTATTCAACAGGGCGGACGAAATCAGCATCATGAAGTATGTAGGAGCCACCAACTGGTTCATCAGAGGACCGTTCCTCATCGAAGGTATTCTGATTGGCGTGATATCTGCAGCCATTTCTCTGGGAATCACATATCTCGTATATGATCAGATAGTTGACATAATAGGTGATCAGGTCTACAAGATGCTGTCCATGCCGATGGTACCTGTTGGATTCCTCATTTTCAATTTCGCATGGATTTTCCTGGCTCTCGGAGTCAGTATCGGTTCCTGCGGCAGCATTATTTCTATGAGGAAGTTCCTTGACGCATAGGTTGGAACGGGAGAGTTGTTGTATATGAAGAGAAGAACATCAATCATAATATCACTTGTGCTCACAGTGTGCCTTTGCGTTACGACTTCCGGCGTCTACGCGACGCCTCTCTCGGAACTGCAGGATCAGATTGAGCAGAAACAGGAAGAACTGAAGGAAGGCAAGAAGAAAGAGAAAGATCTGTCTGCCGAGGTCAATTCCCTTGAGAAGAAAATCTACGAGCTCAACGACCAGATTGAAGTCTCCGAAGATGAGCTTGAAGTTCTCAAAAAGGATCTCAAGAAAGCACAGGAAAAGGTCGACAAGCAGAATGAGGATCTGGGAGGCCGTCTGCGTACCATGTACAAGAATGGATCCGTTGGATTCCTCGATGTTCTGATGAATTCTGGCAGTTTCTCCGAGTTCCTGACGAACATCGATCTCGTGGAGAAAATCTATGCGGCAGACAAAGATGTTTTAGAGGATCTGCAGGATGCCCACGATAAGATCGAAAAGAAGAAGAATAAGGTTGAGAAGCTCTCGAAGGAACTTAAGGCTTCCAAACAGGCAGCCGAGGACAACATGTCAACGGTAGAAGCGGAAAAGAAGAAAATTGCCGCTGACAATGAGAAAAACGCAGCTATGCTGGACGATCTGGAGAATGAGGCTGCTGCAGAAGCTGCCAGACTGGCCGCCGCATCACAAAGCGGACAGACGAGCAGCAGCAACACGTCAAGCTACGGAGGCGGAGCCTTCGCTTGGCCGCTGCCAAGTTCCCAAAACGTCACATCAGGCTATGGCTGGCGTATCTGCCCGTTCCACGGGAGAGAATTCCATGGTGCGATTGATATTGCCGGCAATGGGGGAGCGCCAATCGTAGCTTCCGCCGACGGCACAGTCATCCGCGCTGGATGGAATGGTGGATTCGGCAACTCTGTCCAAGTGGATCACGGCGGTGGACTTGTCACCATGTACAATCACTGTTCGTCCATTGCGGTGTCAGTAGGACAGACTGTGTCAAAAGGACAGACCATTGCCTACGTAGGAACAACGGGCTCGTCCACAGGTAATCACCTGGATTACAGATTGTTTAAAGACGGAACCACACAGAATCCGTTTTCATATTTATAGGAAATGAGAAAAGTTGAAGATATTCTAAATGAAATACTGAACAAAAGAGGCATTATTACGGCAGAGGAGAGAGAGGAATATCTCTCTCCAAAGCCGGAGCTCACCTATGATCCATTCCTGCTGGACGGTATGAAGGCGGGGGTGGATTTGCTTATCTCTGCGGCGCGCAGCGGTGATCGCATCTGTATTTATGGTGATTATGACGCGGACGGTGTCACCGCCTCGACCATTATGGCCTGCGGCGTATCCCAGCTCACGGACGACTGGTTCTTCTATATCCCTTCCAGATTTGAAGAGGGATACGGTCTCAACGTGACGGCAATCGATAAAATTATCGACCGGGGAGCGAATCTGATTATTACAGTAGACTGCGGATGTGTGTCAGCAAGTGAGGTGCAATACGCCCTGTCGAAAGGTCTCAAGGTCATCGTGACGGATCATCACAATATTGAGGATTCCGTTTCCGAAGGCATCGTCATCGATCCGAAAAAACCAGCTGCATTTATGCTGGAAGAAGGCAAGGAACCGTATCCATGTCAGGATCTGGCCGGATGCGGCGTTGCATTCAAGTTTATTCAGGCGCTGCAGCGCACGGCGGATCTTCCGCGCAGCATTTTGACCGATGCGCTGGATATGGTGGCGGTTGGAACCATCGGCGACATCGTTCCTCTCAGGGATGAGAACAGAACCTTGGTCAAATACGGAATCGCGGCTGCAAACAGCGGACGAAGGCAATCTTTAGCTAAGCTCGCGGAAGCGATTTCCATCGAAGAAATCACGTCCACGAATATTGCCTTTGCAATTGTTCCCCATATCAATGCCAGCGGCCGTATGGCGTCCGCCATGTCTGCCGTGGAATTGTTCAACAGCAACGATGAGAAGACGATTCACGATAAGGTGCAGGAACTCATCCATTACAACCGTCAGCGCAAGCGCATTCAGGAAGAAGCTTTTGAGAAATGCGCCGAGATGGTGAGCGGTGACGAAAACTTCATTGTTTTGAAGGTTGACAACATGCACGAAGGTATCGCGGGTATCGTCGCGGGAAAAATCAAAGACCAGTTTCAGCGTCCGGTGATCATCGTTACGCCGTCTGAGGAGGCGGGCCGCGGCGGCGAAGGCGTCAGCCTGCTTAAAGGCACCGGAAGAAGCGTTGACGGTGTGAATATCTACGAAGTGCTTAATAAGCACAGCGAGTTGTTCATTCGATTTGGCGGACACAGCAAAGCGTGCGGTTTTCTCATGGAAGCTGGAAACTTCGATAGATTGGCAGAAGGGGTCAATGTGGATGTTGGGGACCTGCTCCGAGAGGACCCTTCTCTGTTCCATAAAATTGCGGAGACTGACGCGGAAATAACGCCGGAAGACGTCACCGTAGAACTAGCGAGAGAACTGCTGAAGATGGCGCCGTTCGGGGAAGGAAACCCGGAGCCGCTGCTGATAATGCGAAACGTGGATATACGGAACGTTTCCTACATGGGCGCAGACAGCACTCATGCCCGTTTCAGCGCATGTACTCCGCAAACAGGTGAATCCCTCGGAAGATACGCGAATGCGGCCTGTGTTCTGTTCCGGAGGGCCCAGAGCATGAAGCCTTTGCTTGAAGGAGGAGAGAGGGTGGACATTACGGGTACCGTAAGCCATCAAGTCTGGAGAGGGCAGGAGAGAGTCCAGTTCATAGTAGAAGATATCATGAGAGTTTGATGAGGTGAATATGCAGATCAAAAAGAGAAACTTTATATTGATTCTTGCGGGAGTATTCTTTGCAGGGCTGATCGTAATGGGTGCAATCTGCGCGACGATTATGCACACGCCCGGATATGCGCTGAAGAGTGATGACAAGCTGTCTGAGATAAAGGGATACATTGATAAATACTATCTTAACGATTATAACGAGCAGGACCTCGTAAACGGAGCTTATGAAGGTTATGTCAGCGGTTTGGGTGACCCATACTCAGCATATATGACCAAGGAGGTCTACGAGTCGTGGATCGTTTCCGGCACGGGCAACTACTCGGGAGTCGGCATAACATTCTCTGAGAACGAATCAGGGAACTTCGAAGTAATCAGCATCAATCCGGGTTCGCCTGCGGAGAAAGCGGGCGTAGAGCCCGGAGATTTGATTCTGAAGGTCGACGATAAGGCATATACGGATTCTGACATCATGGCGTCCGCTATAAGAGGAAAAAAGGGCACTGACGTCAAACTTACCATGTCTCATAAAGGCAAGGAAAAGGAAATCACGATGACCCGTGATGAAATCATTATGCAGAGCGTTACATCTGAAATGCTCGATGACAGCATCGGTTACATAAAAATCGACTCATTTATAGATAACACCGGCGAAGACTTCAGCGATGCTCTTGATAAAATCGAAGAAGATAATGCCAAAGGTCTTATTCTCGATTTGAGAAACAATGGCGGCGGTCTTGTCGACGAGAGTGTTGAAATCGCTGATGAATTCCTTGACGAAGGAGTAGTATGTTACGTTGAGGATAAGAACGGCAACACGGAGACATACGATGCCGTAGACGGCAGGACGAAGATACCGACAGTAGTTCTCATCAACGAAGGTACAGCCTCTGCTTCTGAGATTCTGGCAGGAGCACTCAAAGATAACGGATTCGAGATTCTGGGAACGAAATCCTTCGGCAAGGGTATTATCCAGACTACTTTTGAAATGGATGACGGGACAGCTCTGAAACTGACCATCATGCAGTATCTTTCCCCGAACAAGAACGTTATCCACCAGAAAGGCATCAATCCTACGGTTAAAGTTAAAGACAAGGAGAAAACCGAGGTTGATGAACAACTGGAGAAGGCGAAAGAACTGCTGAACTAAATTGTTCTTTAATTGTCTAAAAGGTTTTTAACGCTTTTCCGTTTATTGACTTTACGACATGAAAGTGCTATAGTCATAAACAGATAAAGGAGGTGTCGACATGGCATATGAATCAAAATTCAAGAGAGATGATATTGATGAACTGTTCAAAGCCGTACTACTCTTAGAAGACGAAGAGGACTGCTATCGGTTTTTCGAGGATATCTGCACGATTAATGAGATCCATGCCATTGCGCAGAGATTGCAGGTAGCCAAACTGCTCTCTGAAAACAAAACCTATAATGAGATAGAAGGTATCACCAAAGCATCCACCGCTACGATCAGCAGAATCAACAAGTGTCTCGTCTACGGAGCTGATGGCTACAAGAGGATACTCACCCGAATGAAAGAACAGGAATAGCGGTGTTCGATAATTGCAGAGGAAAGGCGTGTCAATATCTTGTCACGCCTTTTTATGTTATAATTCCGATATGATGAGATTGCACGTCCTTTACGACTACAAAGGCATTTATCCCGAGCTGAGCGGGAAAGCGCTGACAGATGCGCTGATCCGCAGATGCCTTGGGAGAGAAGACGCCCATATATACAGGACAGAACAGGGGAAACCCTATGTCCGCGTCTCCGGGGAAGAGGATTGTGCCGGACGGTATATCTCCGTGTCCCACAGCGGCAGCGCTTTCGCGCTTCTGGAAGCCGACGAGGAAGTGGGACTGGATATTCAGTATGAAAGAAATATCAGCGCAGATAGAATCGCAGATAGGTTCTTCACGCAGAAAGAGAAAGAGTACATCGCAGCAGGAAATACGACAGATCGGTTCTTTCAGCTGTGGACCCGCAAGGAGGCCTACAGCAAATATACGGGAGCCGGAATCGAGCAGGTTGTGAAGAAGGAATCGATACTGGGAAGAAGTGAGGTCTGTTTCACCGATTTTCAGCTGAAAGACGGATGTTTTTGCTCTGTCTGCACTGGTACAGAGGAAGGAAATCAGAAAGATGAAATTCAGATTTCTTATGGAAAATAAAACAGAAAGGGAAGGCATCGTGGCGGAGCACGGTCTTTCGATCTATATTGAGGCGCGCGGGAAGAAGATTCTCTTTGACGCAGGCCCAAGCACCCTTTTTGCGGCTAACGCCGCGGCGATGGGCGTTGACCTGGGCGGTGTTGATTTCGCAGTCATCAGCCACGGTCACTACGACCACACCGGCGGATTTCCGATGTTTCATCAGATCAACCCATATGCTCCAATCTATATTCACAGAAATGCTCTGCGCGTGTCCTACGGAACAGAAGGAGGCGCTCTGGAAGCCGGCGGTGTTCTGGACAAAGAACCGTGCAGCATAGCGTGGACGGACAAGGAATTGAAAGAACTGGCGGATCAGCTTCTGTTCACCGATGGTCCTGTGGAAATCACGGAGGATATCAAAGTTTCAGGAACGATTCCTTATGCGGAAGGTTTTCAGCCGACCGATTACTTCTACTGCTACGATGGGGATAAGCTTGTCCCTGACGATATGTCCCATGAGCAGTGTCTGGTGATTCGGCAGCCGGAAGGCCTGTACATTTTCTCAGGCTGCAGCCATAGAGGCGTAATCAGTGCTTTGAACGCCGGTAAGAGTTTGTTCCCGGGAGAGAGGGTTGCAGTCCTCGTCGCCGGTATGCATCTGTACGCTTCGGGTCAAGAAGACAGGCGCAGGGTTATTGATGAAATCTGTGCTGAGAATATGGATCAGGTTATGCCGGTACACTGCACGGGTATTGAAGCAATCTGCGAACTGAAGTCCAGACTTGGCAATCGGTGTACGATCGCAACGGCTGGTTACGAGTATCTGGTGTAGACTGGCAGGGAAGGGATTATGGATGCACTTGAGAAGGCAACTGCATATCTAAGCAGGAAACCGCATACAGAGAAGGAGGTACAGGAGTACCTTCAGCGCAAAGGCTACGAACCCGATGAATCCGCTCAGGCTGTATCGGAACTGAAAGAATACGGATATCTGGACGATCTGGCATACGCGAAGCTGTATTTTGAATACGGCTTCGAGAAGGGCCGCGGAAAAGACCGCATCAGCAGGGAACTGGCGGCAAAAGGCGTCACTCGTGATGTGATTGAACAGGCATACGGCGAACTGGACGAGAAGCCGGATGAGCAGGAGATGGCTTTTCGTCTCGCTGCGCAGGTGGTGCGGGAAAGCGGCGGTCTCAGTGATGATATGACCTATGAAGACAAGCAGAAACTCCAGGCGAAGATTGTCAGAAGACTCGCAGCAAGGGGGTTCAGCGGAAGCGTTTGCTATACCGCAGCGCGCGAATCAGTGAAATGAATCAGCAGTATGAGAGAACCATCAGAATAATCGGAGAAGAAGGCTTGAATAAACTGCGCGCAAGCCGTGTGCTTTTGTTCGGCGTCGGAGGCGTAGGCAGCTACGTCTGCGAAGGCCTGTCCAGAGCCGGCATCGGCGCTTTGACTCTAGTGGATAAGGATGTGGTGGATGTTACGAATATCAACCGACAGATCCCCGCACTGCACTCGACCGTAGGAAAACCTAAAGTCGCTGTGATGGCGGATCGCGTCCGGGATATTGATCCGGCCTGCAAGGTGGACACAAAAGAGATGTTCTTCCTTCCGGACAAAGCGGATGACATTGATTTTGCATCATATGACTACGTTGTCGATGCGGTGGATACGGTGACGGCAAAGGTATATATTATCGAACGGGCGAAGCAGGCCGGTGTTCCGGTGATCTCGTCCATGGGAACAGGAAACAAGCTGGATGGAGGCGCCTTTCGAATCGCGGACATTGAGGACACGAAGGTCTGTCCTCTTGCGAAGGTCATGCGGAGGGAACTCCGAAAACGCGGAATCAGCGGTGTGAAAGTGCTTTACTCGGAGGAGGAACCTCAGGCCGTAGGCGGAAGCATCAGCTTTGTCCCATCCGTAGCCGGACTGCTTATCGCAGGTGAAGTCGTGCGTGAATTACTTGAAGTGAAAGGGAAATAACTATGGATTATCGTACAGAATTGCTCAATATGGTCAATAAGTTCAACATCGAATCGGTTGAAGAGTTCAAAGAGGCAGAACTTCGCATCGCAAGAGACTCGAAATTCAAGAGCATTCGTAAAAAGAAAGATTATGACGGACATGTGCAAATGATTCGGAAGGTCAAAAGCAAAGCGATGAGAATCGACCCGAAATCCGTCCAGATACCGGAGAGCGATATTGATACGACTGAACTGAGAAAAGCCTTTGAAAAGTGCATGCTGACCTTCAGCGCGGTATGCGATGGTTATATCCAGATGCAGCTTGCCCTGAAAGAAAAGTCAGAAGGTGCGAAACTCAGTTACGGGCAGTACAAGGAAATCAACAATAAGGTGAGGTCGGCTCGCGCGAAACTCAACGACTGCCTTGATGAAGTGAATATTCTGTACGCGAACTTCACAGAGTACTCCTATGAGGATAACAGCGAGGATCTGGCCGGCATAGAGTATAAGACTTACGATCAGCTTTAGGGAAGAGGAAAGGGAAAAGAGATGAACGCAGTACTTATTGCAGTGATTATATCGTCGGCCGCCATCATCGCGGCGCTCGTGATCGCCATCGTCATGATGCGGTCCGCCGTCACCGGTCTTGGTGACAGGGTGAATGAGAGCCAGCGGGCGTCTGACGCAGTCATAAATCAGCAGTTAAATGACGCCATGGCGCAGATTAACCGCAGTATGGGCGAAATGAAGAGCCTGTCGACGGGCGTAGATGATCTGAAGCGCATCATGACCAACGTTAAAACACGAGGTATCGTCGGTGAAGTGCAGCTGGGCGCCATACTGGAGGAGATTCTCTCGCCCCAGCAGTATGAAGAGAACGTACCGGTCAAAGGCGACAGCGCCAGAGTAGAATACGCCGTCCGGTTTCCTTCGGAAGATGGCGGCAGCGTCTATCTCCCGATCGATTCCAAATTTCCTGGCGACGCCTATCTGGAACTTCTGGATGCCTATGATACGGGCGATAGAGGGATGATTCTCACCGCCACGGACCATCTGCGCCGAGCGGTCATCAAGTCGGCGAAAGATATCAGGACCAAGTATATCTATCCGCCGTACACCACAGAATTCGCTGTGATGTTTTTGCCTTTCGAGGGACTGTATGCCGAGGTTCTGCGGCTGGATCTTGTGGAACTGCTCCAAAGGGAGTACCGGGTGACCATTGCGGGTCCGACCACCATGGCTGCGATTCTCAACAGTTTCCAACTGGGATTCCGGTCCCTGGCGCTGCAGCAGAGCTCTGGGGAGGTATGGGATACTCTGGAGAAGGTGCGGACGGAATTTGGTAAATTCAACGACGTCCTGGAGGATACACAGCACAGACTGGATCAGGCCCAGAAAGATCTGGAGACTCTCGTCGGCGTCAGGACAAGAAGCATACAGAGAAGCCTGGATAAGGTTTCCGATTACACAGACAATTAACGGAGAATGATAACAAGAGAATGAGCATATTCGCGATTGCAGATCTGCATCTGTCCTTTGCTCCGGACAGCGACAAGCCGATGGACGTATTCGGGTCCAGATGGATTGACCATCCGGCGAGGATCAAAGATAGCTGGTGCAGCAATGTAACTGAAGAAGACACGGTCGTCGTGGCGGGAGACATATCCTGGGGGATGAAACTCGCTGACGCCGTATACGATCTGGACTGGGTGGATGCTTTGCCCGGTCACAAAGTCATGCTCAAAGGGAATCACGATCTCTGGTGGTCCGGCATCAACCGACTGAACAGCATGTACGACAGCATCACTTTTCTGCAGAATGACGCCTATTGCGTGCATCAGGAGGAGCGAGACATCTGGATCTGCGGCAGCCGCGGTTGGATTACGCCCGATGACGATGACTATACCGAAGCGGATGAGAAAATCTACAAACGCGAGATTCTGAGACTCCGCGCCTCTCTTCAGTTCGCAGCAGATGCTGCAAAGGCATCAGACAGGGAATGGGAGATGATCGGTTTCCTCCATTTCCCGCCAGTCGCGAAGGCGGGGAGGTACTCGGGTTTCATGCAGGCCTTTGAAGATTTTGGAGTGAATGAAGTATATTACGGTCACATACATGGGAAAGACGGATTCCGCAGCGCTGTGCAGGGCGAATACTACGGGACAGAATACCGTCTCATATCCGCAGACTATCTGAACTGCGGACTGTTGAAGATCAGATAAGAGAAGGTGAGTAAAATGAGAGCGACAATTATAGTAATGGATTCACTGGGCGTCGGCCAGCTGCCTGACGCGGCGGAGTACGGCGATGCCGGGACGGATACCCTGGGACATATTCTCGACAACTACCCGCTGGACATCCCGAATCTCAGGAAACTGGGACTCGGCAACATAGAAAGACCCGAAGACCCTTCGGGAAAAGTCGCGGGCGGTCGTCTGGCAGTGGATAACACGGAAGGAATCTACGGACGCTTTGCTGAGAAGTCTGAAGGCAAAGACACCATAACCGGTCACTGGGAGATTGCCGGAATCGAGACTAAAGTTCCAAACAAGACTTATTATGACGGGTTCCCGCAGGAGCTCATGGATGAGTTCGTGCGCCGTACCGGATACGGTTATCTCGGAAACTGTGTTGCTTCCGGTACGGAAATCATTGAAGAGCTGGGAGATGAACACGAAAAGACGGGAAAAGTTATCGTCTACACTTCTTCGGACAGCGTTTTTCAGATTGCGGCGAACACGGACGTTGTTCCATTGGAGGAATTGTACCGAATCTGCCGGATTGCGCGGGAGCTGCTTGTGGGAGAATACGCCTGCGGGCGCGTCATCGCGCGGCCTTACATCAAGGGACCTGACGGCAAGAGAGTTCGTACAGCGGACCGGCACGACTATGCGCTGTCGCCGCCGGAAGACACCATTCTCGACGTGATCTCAAAAGCCGGCATGACAGTTTACTCCATCGGAAAAATCAGGGATATCTTTAATGGTAAGGGGATTACAGAAGCCGTCCACACAGAGAGTAATGACGATGGAGTAACGAAGACCATTGAAGCCCTTCGAAAGGATTTTGACGGACTCATCTTCACCAATCTGGTGGATTTCGACTCCAAATACGGACACAGGAGAGATCCTGTCGGTTACGGAAAGGCCATTGAGGAATTTGATCGAAGGCTTCCGGAGATTATAGATGCGCTCAAAGAGGATGATATCCTGATTATCACAGCTGATCACGGAAACGATCCTACACATATCGACTTCAATCATACCAGAGAGTATGTTTTCTCTTTGCTGTGCGGTCAGCCGCTGCGAAAAGGCGTTGACCTCGGTACGAGAAGTTCCTTTGCAGATATCGGCGCGACTGCGGCGGAGTATTTGACTGGCAGAAAGGGTGTCACAGAAATCGGCGAGAGTTTCTTAGACCGGATTCGATGATGTTTACATAAACAAATTTTAATAAACAAAGAGCCCTCAGAACATTGATGCTGAGGGCTTTTTTTAATACAATTTATTTGTATAATACGGAATTATTATGAACTTCATTATCGGGGGAGTGTTATGAGAAATAAACTCATCTCTTTCGTTTTATCCGCGATGCTCGTTCTCACATTCATACCGCAGATTTCATTTGCGCTTGAGGGAGAGACCGAATCGCCGGAGGGCGAGAATGTCACAATTGAAGAACAGGCGACAGAACCGATCGAAGAGACTATTGATGAGCTGGTAGATGAGGTTGTAAAAGAATCGGTCGAGGAACCAGTGACAGAAGTATCTGAAGAAGCTCCGGAGGAAACAGATGAGAGCGGGGTCATCACCGGTTTTGTTCCTCTCGCGACAACAGAATACTACTATGAAGGAAACCCGGAAGAAGAAGAACTGACACTTCATCTTCCTGAGGTTTTGAGTGTTTATCTGAACGGAAGTGATACCCCGAGGGACATTGCCGTATCCTGGGAAGCGGTCGAAGACTTCGACGATACGGATTTCTATTTCTATTCCATGAGACCTGTTTGGGGTGAAGGTTTCGTGCTTTCGGATTCGTTGAGCGCGGCAGTCGATGTCCCTTGGATCACAGTTTACAGGCAGGAGCCGGAAAACGACAGCATTGAACCTGTTGTCACGGAAGAAGAAGTCGAGCCGATTTATACGGAAGAGGAGGGCTGCATTGATCCGGAGGCGGGTGTTGCTGATGATACAGCGGATGTCTCATTCAAAGCGCTTGCGTTGGAAACCACAGGTGAATTCGTGGATGGCATCACAGAAGATTCCTATGCGGATACTGCGACCAATACGGCGACAATCTACAGGTATCTGACGGGTACGATGAAACTCAATACCGCTGCTGCGTGCGGCGTGATGATCAACATCAACGCGGAAAGCGCCATGAGTCCGATTAATCTGCAGAATACATACAACTCTAAGTTTGGACTATCTGACGCTGCTTACACCAGTGCCGTTGATAAGGGCAAGGGAAGTTATAAGACCAGCGGCGGTACGTCTAAGAATTTCAAGACAGACAGCGGCGGCTATGGCCTTTGCCAATGGACATCTTCCGGAAGGAAGACGAACCTCCTGAACAGAGCCATTTCTTCCAATCGGTCCATCGGTAATATCAACATGCAGCTGGAGCATCTGAACAGCGAGCTCCAGAACTATCCAAGTGTTCTTACAACACTGCAGAGAGTTCCAAACAATGCTGCCGGAGCATATATTGCTGCGGCTCAATTCTGCCTGGCCTTTGAAATCCCGGCAAACACAGTCAGCACTGCGGCTTCGAGAGGCAGAAGCTGCCTGTCGAACTACTGGAAGACATACAGCGGCGCTTCCTCCAGCGCAACAGGGACATCTTTTGTTTCTCTTTGCGGATACTCCTATCCGACCGCCATCAAGGTAGGAAAAGGCATGGACGTCACAGGGTATGCTGTTTCAAATTATAACATCACGTCCTTGACCGGTAAGATTACCAACAGCAGTGGCAAAGTCCTGTATACCAAAACGCTCAAACCGAATACGACAGCTTATAAGCTGAGCAAACTGGACGACGCTATGAAGTTCGGCAGCCTCAGCGCAGGAACGTATACCTATACCATTAGTGCAACGGATTCTCTTGGCAAAACTGTAACAGCCACACACAGATTCACGGCTGCTTCAGGCAATACGCCCGGGAAGGCTCTCGGATTCGCAACGAACGGCTCCAATGTTTCAACGTCTTCTGCTACAACTGCAAGTGTGAAGAAGACCTATTCCGGTAAATTCCCGAAACTTCCTAAGAGAGGATACTTCAAAAAAGGTGACAAGGGGAAACAGGTAAAGAGACTTCAGAAATTCCTGAACTGGTATGGGAACTACGGACTAAAAGTTAACGGTAAACTCGGTTCAAAGGGTATCAAGGCCATAAAGAAGTTCCAGAAGTCAGTTGGCTTCAAAGCAGACGGCGTGTTTGGAAAGAAATCCCTGGCAAAAGCGAAAAAAGTAAAGAGGTAAACGAGTACAGCCAGAATAGTAAATAATAATTGAAGTTCAGCGGGATTTAAGTTATACTTAATCCCGCTGTAGAATGTGGAAGCGTATCGAAGTGGTCATAACGAGCCGCACTCGAAATGCGGTTGTCCTCCGGGGCACGTGGGTTCGAATCCCACCGCTTCCGCCAAAAGCGAACGGGAGAACGAATGGTTTCCCGTTCGTTTTTTGAGATATGCAAGGATTCGAATATAAAAGTGAAAAATAGTATAAGAATGGTATAAACCTTGTCTTACCAAGGAGGTTGATGTACAATTCTTAGTATATACAATGTCATCATATACGATATGTTGAGCCGTTTATAGAGGGAGAGGCAATGAACAAAAAAATAGGAATTATTATTGGAAGTGTCATCGTGGCTGCCGGTTGTATCGTCGGCGGTTATTTTTTCCACAATGCTCAGGTTGAGAAGGCACAGGAAGAAAGCATTTCCCAGATTAACAAATCAGTTTCGATGGACGATTATCGGGAGGCACAGAAGCAGGAAGTTCAGACCATTTTAGATACCTACGATAAGAAGATACACAATACAAAAGACAAATCCAAAATGGAGAAGTTTGTAAACAGCGCCAAGAAAGAGATTGGTGAGATCAAGACCGACGCTGAAATTACAGAGGAAGTACAAAATCACGGCATTAAGGAACTGAATGGCATCGTAAACCTTGATGATTACAGAGAAGCACAGCGTAATGAAATCGAGGAGATTCTAAAAGACGCAACGACCGACATCAAGAAAGTGAAGACTACAGAAGAGGCGGACAAGATTGTCGAAGAGGCGAAAGAGAATATTGCCAATTACAAGACAGATGCAGAAATGACTGCGGCTGAAGCAGCGGCAAGAGCCCAGTCATCGAAGGGTTCGAGTAAAGGTTCGAAAGGCTGTGTAGGTAATGATGCATCAAACTTCTATTAATCACAGAGATATCCCGCAGTTTTCCTATATGCGGATCATAGCATGTATCGCAATCGTAGGACTGCACTCACTGTTTGCGAGTAACGTTTATTTCGCGGATACCATTACACAAACGCAGCTTACCGTATCTACCGCCGTTGAGCATATGCTCATGTGGGCGGTACCGGTGTTTCTTATGGTGACCGGAGCGCTGCAACTGAATCCACAGAAAACGCTATCTGCATCAAAACTAATCAAGTACATCAAGAGGGTCGCGTTGGCGCTCGTTGTATTCACATTGATATTCCAGATTCTGGACTATTCGCAGGGGGACCAACAGACCATTATTACAGGGTGGCTTCAGAATCTCTTTATGGGTCACAGCTGGGCGCATATGTGGTATCTGTACCTGCTGATTGGAATATATCTGATGTTGCCGTTTTACAAAATCATAACAGAACACGCATCAGACAGACTGTTGATGTACCTGATTCTTCTTATGATTGTCTTTGTTTCCCTATTGCCTATTTGCGACGCAAAGGGAATCGACTGCGGATTTTACATCCCAACAACAGTGATTTATCCAATCTATCTGTTCTTGGGTTACTTGCTGCACAAGAATAGGTTGTCGATTGAACTCGGCATCGGACTTTTTGTTGCAAGTTCAGCGTTGATCATCTCATTATCTTTGTTTGCATCATCGGAGACCAGTCAGCTGTTTTCTGAGTACGCTTCCATTACTGTCATTGCACAATCAATCGGTGCATTCACGATCATGCAGTATTTGGAAAAACCTGTGGGAAGATTGATGTCAAGTTTAGATGACTGTTCCTTCGGCATTTACCTCATCCATATGATAGGTGTTAGAGCAGTCATGAAATGGGCAGGGTTTGACCCGTATTCCAATTACCCAGTCCTGAGTTTTATCGGCATGGTGATTGCGTTCTTCATCGGAGCGTACATCATTACATATTTCATAAGAAAAATTCCGAAGCTGAATCTTTTATAGTCGCGCGAGAAAGGACAAATCATGAAAAAAGTATTAGCAATCATTACAACAGCGCTGATGGTAATCACTGTCGTACCTTCGGTTGCATTTGCGGAAGAGAACATCGATGTTCCATCCACAGTTTCTGTTGATGAAGCAGAACCGGAAGTGGAAGCACCGGCTGAAACCAACGATGTAACGGCGATGGGAGACGCATCTGACGTCAATGCTGATCCAGAGGGAAATACCGAAGGAGTAAGCGGCGAAACAACTGATAACGGCTGGAATGAAGATCATACGTGTTACTCTATCGACGGCGAACTGCAGACGAACTGTTGGTTAGAAGACAAGCAGTATTACGCAGGAGACGATGGTGTGATACTTAAGGGCAAACAGGATGTAGAAGGCGAAACGTATTATTTTGCACCTGACACCGGCATTCTACAGAAGAATTATTGGTTCAATGAGGCTGGCAAGGATTTCTACTTTGGATCAAACGGCATCCTGCAGAAGAACAGTTGGGTCGATGGAAACAAATACTATGTAGGAGCAGACGGCACAAAAGTCAAGAACAGCTGGGTCGATGGAAACAAATACTATGTAAAAGCAGATGGTACAAAAGCGACCGGAATCGTCAAAATTGGAAGTGCTGTCTACAAGTTCAAGTCAGATGGTACGAAAGATACTTACAAAGGATGGTTTGAAAACAATACGAGATATGCCAACGGGAACGGAACGATTGCTAACTCTGTTAAGAAAATCGGCAAAAATTACTATCTGTTCAATGCAAACAACGGCGTTAAGGTGACAAAAAAAGGTTTCATTACCCAGTCAGGAAAGACATATTATATCTCATCTGGAGTAGTTACCCTTGGCTGGAAAGCAATAGGAAAAAAGGCGTATTTCTTCTATAAGAGCGGCAGCAATGCAGGCGCACAGGCGAAGAATACAACGATTGGTTACCTTAAGATTCCTGCCAAAGGGTATCTTGGAGAAGCTTACGCACTGGGAATCAAAAAACTGAACAAGACAAAGTGGACACTGAAACAGGCCTACAGAAACTCTTACAAGATCAGATATCAGGGCAGATGGTGGAGACAGAAGACTGCTGAAAAATACGCCCTGAAGGGATTCAAGAAGAATAAGGGCAATTGCTATGTTATGGCCAGCACTTTCTACATTCAGGCAAAACTCCTCGGTTACAATGTCAGACAGATCGAGGGAAAAGTAAATGGAAGGCATCCGCATTCATGGACTCAAATTAAGCAGGATGGCAAGTGGCGTGTTTACGATCCGAACTTCAGGAATGAAACCGGAAGAAGCGGATGGAAGATCTACTATGGAAAGAAGGGTACGTGGAGATACAACAGGTATCATGTTTTCCAGAAATAATCAATGAAAGAGAGGCCGTACGGCCTCTCTGTTTAATATGGCGCCCCCAGTCGGAATCGAACCAACAACGCATCCTTCGGAGGGATGTGTTATATCCATTTAACTATGAGGGCGTGCTGGTTTATTGTATACGGCATAGACAAAAAATGCAAACCATATCTGAAAAATATGTTATTATCATAAGCGGGAGGTACCGATTATGACACAGAAACTGGACATCATTGTATTTGATCCGGCCGGTAACACAACTATTATGGTACTTACGCCGGTTCCGAGAAGTCAATATGCCGAAACAGCGAAAAAACTGCTGGAAATCGATTTTGGACCGCAGTGCAGCTGGCGAGAGGTTGCATTTGGCGAGCAGGTTGCGTTCATCGTTGAAGAGAAGAATCAGGACGTCGCGGAAACACCGATCATGGAGATGTGCGGACTTGAGTTCTGCGGAAACGCCTCCCGTTCGTATGCATACTACCGGGCCATGTTCCTCGGAGAAGGTGAGGGCGTTGGCGGTGAAAAGAAGAAAATCACTGTGCGCGTCAGCGGATGCAGCGATCTTCTGACAGCAGTGGTTGATCCGGTTCAACGTGATTCTATCATCCAGATGCCTCTGCCTGTTGATCTCAAGATGATTGATACAGCGCCTGTCGGAATCGAAGGTACTTATCCTCTTGTTGTCTTCGATGGAATCTCACACATCGTTATTCCAGGTGTGGAGGCGGATGAGGATACCTTCCACCGAATCAGAGAGTTCATCTATTCAGATGTGGATCCGGAGATGGATGCCTTCGGCGTCATGTTCATTAATGAAGAAAAGGATCTGATGTCCCCTGTAGTATACGTGCGTGATGTGGATACGACCTATTTCGAGGGCAGCTGTGGTTCAGGAACAGCTGCGGCAGCCGTTGCAAAAGCTGCAGCCGAGACTGAGGGAACCTTTGAATACGTCTTCCGACAGCCAGACGGTACGTTATACGCGTCAGTGACAAAGAAAGACGGACAGGTTACCGAAATCGGACTCGGCGGAATCATAGAAATGACAGATATATTACATGTAGAAGTATAAGGAGAATGATTATGGACCCTAGAATTAAAGAGCTTGCAGATCTTCTGACAGATTATTCAACTGACATTCAGCCGGGGGACAACGTGCTGATCAGTTATGAAGGCGATATGAGTAAAAACCTTGCGCGTCAGCTCATCAAAAATGTCTACGCCAAGGGCGGGCTGCCGTATGTTGAAATCAGAGATTCCCAGATAACCAGAGAAATCCTTCTTGGGTGCACCGAAGAGCAAATTAAGTTTAAGGATGAAATCGATCTAGCGCAGATGAAGGGAATGCAGGCTTACATCGCAATCAGAGGCGGAAACAATACAGCCGAGATGTCTGATGTTCCATCTGATAAGATGAACCTCTACAGCAGACTCAGCAGACCGACCCTCGACTATCGCGTGAACGAGACTAAGTGGGTTGTTCTCAGATATCCGAATTACGCCATGGCTCAGCTTGCGAACAGCAGCCTGGAGAAGTTCGAGGACTTCTACTTTGATGTCTGCACACTGGATTATGAGAAGATGAGCAAAGCTATGGACCCGCTGAAGGATCTGATGGACAGGACGGACAAGGTCCACATTGAAGGTCCGGGAACCGACTTGACATTTTCTATCAAAGGTATCGGCGCAGTTAAGTGCGACGGTCACATGAACATTCCTGACGGTGAGGTTTACACAGCTCCGGTAAGAGAATCCATGAACGGCATCATCTCATATAATACGCCGTCGGAAGAGCAGGGCTTCACCTATGAAAATATTGTTTTTGAAGTAAAAGATGGCAAAATCGTCAAAGCCAGCTCCAATGATGACAAACGCATCAACGAGCTTTTGGATGTGGACGAGGGAGCAAGATACTTCGGAGAATTCGCCATCGGCGTGAACCCGTACATTCTTCACCCGATGAAGGATACGCTCTTCGATGAGAAAATCTGCGGTTCTTTCCATCTCACGCCGGGTATGTGCTATGAAGATGCGCCGAACGGAAACAAATCTGCTAACCACTGGGATCTGGTTATGATCCAGAGACCGGAATACGGCGGCGGCAGAATCTGGTTTGACGACGTCCTGATCCGGGAAGATGGGTTGTTCGTACTGCCAGAACTGGAGTGCCTGAATCCGGAGAACCTGAAGTAAGGACTATCAGCGTAGAATTATGGCTAATTTCACTGAAAAAGCAATCGTTGAAACACTGAACGAACTGCTGCGGAAACAGACAATCGACAAAATCACGGTAAAAGACCTTACGGAAGCCTGCGGTATATCCCGGAACACCTTTTATTATCATTATCACGATATATATGAGGTGCTGACCCGGGATTTTGTCGATCGCGCTGACACGCTGCTGAAAACACATGAAGAAGATGAGTCCTGGGAAGATCTCTTTATCGATGGATTAAGCTTTCTCTACGAAAATAAGGCGGCAATTGATCATATTTACTGGTCTGTTGACAGCGACTCACTTGACAGATTTCTTGATAAAGTGGTATATAAATATACGCGTGGTGTGGTTGAAGAGGAGAGCGGCGAAGGCCGCTACAGCGAAAGAACAATATCTCTCGCGGCGGATTTCTATAAGAACGCGCTTGTGGGAGCTGTTCTTGGTTGGATTGAAGACGACATGAAGGAAAATCCTGAAGAACTGGCGCATTTATATAACAGCGTCTTCAGCGGAACGATTGATGGCCTTCTTTCCAGCATCGAGAGAGCTGTCTGATCGGACGGCCGGTAATCTGAGTTGAACATTTGTACATATCAGTTAGAGTGCACAAAATTTGTACACTCTAATTTTATTGTAAATTCAAAGAATCCAAAGCTTTTGCTACTATAAGCAGGGCATAGTGCCCAAAATATAGACACTTATAGTCAGTCATCCCGGAGGAAAAAATGCTGAAGTTCGGAAGAACTGTAGTTAGAAAGAGAAAACTGATTTTGCTGGTCGGATTGTTGTTGCTCATTCCGTCGGTCATAGGGTATCTGAATACAGGCGTTAACTACGATGTGCTGCTGTATCTGCCGGATTCGATGGAAACCGTTGAGGGACAGGATATTCTGCTTGACGAATTCGACAAAGGTGGGTTCGCCATGGTCATGTTCAAGGACATGGATGAGAAGGACGTGGACAAGTGTTGCCACAAGATTGAAGACATCGATCATGTAGACAGTGTCATATCCTATGATACATTGATTGGTCCGCAGGTTCCCGATATGATCATGCCCGATGAGCTAAAAGATGTTTATGAAGACGGTGACACTACTTTAGCTGCGGTATTCTTCAATACGCCGACTTCTGACGAGGGGTCGATCCATGCGGTGCAGGATATTCGAAAAGTCTGCGGCAAACAGTGCTTCGTCAGCGGCATGAGTGCTTTTGTAACAGATCTGAAAGAACTGTCGGAGCACGAGGAACCGATCTACGTTGCGATCGCAGTTGTTCTGGCGACGCTGCTCATGGCTTTGCTGATGGATTCCGCTTTCGTCTCGGTCGTCTTCGTCATGGGTATCGGCATCGCCATCATCTTCAATATGGGAAGCAATTTCTTCTTCGGAGAAATCTCCTATATTACAAAGGCAATCGCCGCGGTTCTCCAGCTTGCCGTAACAATGGACTATTCCATATTCCTTTGGCACAGCTACGAGGAACATCGATTTGAATTGGGTATGGACAGAGAAGAAGCCATGGCTAACGCCATATCGAAGACTCTGGTATCCGTAACGGGAAGTTCTATTACGACAATTGCAGGATTCCTCGCGCTTTGCTTTATGACATTCACCCTGGGGCTTAATCTGGGTATCGTCATGGCGAAGGGCGTGCTTATCGGTGTAATCACTAGTGTCACGATTCTGCCTGCGCTGATTCTAGGCCTCGAAAAACCGATTTTCAAGACTAAGCATAAGCCGTTAATGATCAAGTTCGACAAATTGTCCAAGGGAATCGTGAGAAGGCCGGTTATACTGCTGGTTGTATTTCTTGTTTTGCTCGGACCTGCGCTCTTCGGATACACTCATACAGAAACCTATTACAAGCTCGATGAAGGAGTGCCGCAGGATCTGCCGTTCAACGTGGCGAACGAAATGCTGCGGGATGATTTCGGCATCGCGACGCAGCATATGATTTTGGTCAATTCGGATCTTTCCCAGCGGGAAGTCAGAGGAATGATGAAAGAAATCGAGGATGTGGACGGCGTTAAGGCAGTCCTTGGACTGCAGAGTGCTCTTGGTCCTACTGTACCGGAGGAGATTCTTCCTTCTGCACTTGAGGGAACACTTGTAAGCGACAATCACCAGCTTCTGCTCGTAACCACAGAGTATGAGGTTGCCAGTGATGAAATATACAACCAGCTGGAGCAGATCAACGACATTATCAAGAGTCACGACAAGGAGAGTTTGCTCATCGGAGAATCGGCTTGTACAAAGGATTTGATTGACGTAACAGACAGAGACTTCAAAATCGTCACAGCGGTCTCTGTAGGTGCTATTTTCTTGATTATATTGTTGGTTTTGCAGTCCATCTCACTGCCGTTCATTCTGGTAGGCTGCATCGAACTGGCAATATTCATCAATCTAGGCATCCCATTCTACACAGGAACGGTTATGTCATTTATTGATTCCATCTGCATTAGTACGATTCAGCTGGGCGCAACGGTAGACTATGCAATATTGTTCACAAATCGCTACAAACGGGAACGGAATGGCGGCCTCGATGCCAAACAGGCGGTCGCAGTCGCACATTCCAAGACGATGCCGTCTGTATGTGTCAGCGCAATTGGATTCTTCGCTGCCACATTCGGTGTTTCCATTTATTCGAACATAGATATAATCAGCTCGATGGTATTCTTCATGGCCAGAGGAGCTGCGGTCAGCATGTTGGTTGTTATATTCATCCTTCCGGCACTGATCGTACTATTTGATAAGGTTATTATTAAGACAAGCAGAGGCTTTGAACACGTAGAGGGCGCATACCACTATGGGCGCCTCGTCAAGGAAGGAGAGACAAATGACTAAAAAGCCTGTTCGCAAAATGATAGCGTTTATAACCGCTGTATTCACTTTGGTTGTCATGTGCGGACTGCCGGCTGTTGCTTTTGCATGGAACGGTGACATCACAAAGGAAGAGACGGTCTACGTTGTAACGGACAGCACCGGTACGCAGGAAGATGTAATCGTCAGCGATCATCTGGTGAACAAAAGCAACGTGAAAACCATCTCTGATGAGACGACGCTTTCCGACATCGAAAACGTGAAAGGGGAGGAAACCTTCAAACAGAAAGGAGACTCGCTGACTTGGGATGCGGAAGGCAACAGTATCTATTATCAGGGAAAAACAGACGCGGAAGTTCCTGTGACTATGGATATCGTGTACAGACTGAATGATCGAATTGTCAGCGGATCCGAACTGCAGGGGCAGAGCGGTAAAGTGGAAATCCGCATCCACTACGAGAACAACGCTGAATATGAGGGAACGACTGTTCCATTCGTTGTTATGACAGGATTGATCGTAACAGACGATTCTTTTAAGAACATCAAAATCAGCAAAGGCAAGGTCATTGACGACGGAGAAAAACTTCTGGTCGTCGGTATGGCAGCGCCGGGTCTGGCGCAGACTCTTGGCATCGGCGAATCGGAACTGGGGTTCGGAAGCACCGTAACGATTACCGGTGACGCGGACAAGTTCGCCGTCGAAGACATGATGACTATCGTGACCAATGCATTCTTTGAGGATGTCGACGCTGATTCTGTAGATCTTGATTACGATGATGAAATCAAACAGCTGGATAAAGGATCGAAGGCTCTCGTTGACGGCAGCGACCAGCTTTACGAGGGTCTGGATACGCTGGCTGACAACATGCCGGAGTTGAAGAAGGGCGTTGGACAGCTGAAGGACGGGTCAGACGCATTGAAGAAGGGGACCAATGATGCTAAGAAAGGCGCCAAAGACTTGGCAGACGGTGCAGTGGAACTTAGTAAGAACATCAAAGACAGCCTTCAGGAGATAGAGGGATATCTCAAGCAGTCAGAAAAAGGAACTGCGGAGATCAAGACGGGACTTGGTACATTGAAGACCGGGATCGACAGTGCTGAATCCGGGCTTGGACAAGTTGAAACAAACATGTTGGATGCAAGTGAAAAACTCACTAAGGGCGCAGGTTATTCGGATACTGCATCTAATGCAATTACGGCTGCAGATGGACAGATTGACGCCGCAGACGGAGAAATCAACAGCGCACTGCAGTCACTTGAACAAGGGACTGTCGATGATGTGACATATGCAAATATCAAAGCATCTCTCGAGGCTGCGATGGAGAATACCGCTGGAGCAAAAAGCTATACAGCAGGAGCGGCTACAGCGGTTGCAGCGACAAAACAGACCCAAGAAGGTTATGCCGTTGCCCTTGGAGATGAAGGACAACTATACGGAGGAGTGGATGCTGTTAAGACAGGTCTCAGTGATGCTTCTGTTTCACTTGAAAAACAGATCATACCGGGAATCACTTCTGTTGATAACGGATTGACGCAATTGATTACCGGGATAAACGATAATCTGTCCGAAAAAAGTAAACTCAGTCAAGGACTTAACAGCTTGACAAAAGGCACTAGCGATTTGTCAAACGGCGAGGTCAAGATTGCTGAAGGCGCAAGCGGTCTAGCCGATGGCATGACCCAACTGAACGACAAAGCAGACACCATGGTAAATGGAGTCTATCAGCTTGATAAAGGCGCCTATAAACTGCGCAAAGGCATGTCGCAACTATACAAGGAAGGTATCAAGAAAATCGTTGAGCTGTACAACAATGACCTGAAGGGGACGCTCGATAACGCCAACAGCTTGCTCGATGCAGGCAAGGGATACAAGACGTTCACCAAACTGCCATCCGGCATGGACGGAAATGTCAAGTTCATCTACAAGACCGACATGACGAACTGATCGTTGAACTATAATTTCATTTGAAGAGCGAACTGTCGTAGAAATGACCGGTAGAAATGGTTGTCTCTACGGCAGTTGTTGCTTTTGAGACGAATTCAGGTGGTTCAGTATTATTTATTATCGTTATTTACAGTTGTTTCTATGGTACCGTACATAGATAAAGATTCCGGTAGTAGAAAACACATGCTGAATAGCAGAAAAACATGTAGTAGGCCAGAACACAAAGCCTATTTTGTCAGGAATCATATAAACCATGAATCAACAGTGGAAAAACTACGACAAGTCGCTTTTCAGCCATTGAAGGGCTACATAAGAAATACGCATTGACATTGGCCGTTGCAGTGATAGAATAGCATCTGTTGAAATAAACAGAAACAGGGAGAAGGAAATGCAGAACAAGATGGGCGCAATGCCCGTTGGAAGACTGATATTGAATATGGCGTGGCCGGCGATGCTGTCTATGATGATCCTGGCGCTGTACAACATTGTTGACAGCTTTTTTGTCGCGCGAATCGGCGAGGAAGCGCTGGCTGCGATTACGTATATCTTTCCTGTTCAGATGGTACAGATGTCCTGTGCCATCGGTACCGGAGTCGGTATCAATTCGCTGATATCAAGAAGACTGGGCGCGAAGAAAATCGAAGAGGCGAATCTGGCTGCAAGCCATGGATACAGACTTGCGTTTTTCAACTGGGCAGCGTTCGCTCTGGTAGGCATCTTCCTGTCACGTCCGATCCTGGAGGTGATGACGGATACGCCGTATATCTTAGATGAGGGCACCAAGTACATGACGATTGTACTTATAGGCTCGCTCTTTGTCTTCGTGCAGGCGTTTACTGAGAAAATCATTCAGGCTACAGGGAACATGATTCTTCCAATGTTCTGCAGTGTTCTGGGCGCGGCGTTCAATATCGGTCTGGATCCGCTGCTGATTTTCGGTATCGGCCCGTTCCCTGAAATGGGCGTGGCCGGCGCGGCTGTTGCTACGATTACAGGACAATTCTTCTCCATGTGTCTGGGTCAGTACATACTTTTCGGTCGTAAGCATCCGGTCAAGGTGAAACTGCGTGGATTCCAGTGGCAGGGCAGCATTGTGAAGGATATCTACGCCGTCGGTTTTCCTGCGATCCTCATGCAGTGTATCGGATCTGTCATGCAGTTTGGCATGAATATGATTTTGAATTCGTATACAGAGACAGCTGTTGCTGTTATGGGCGTATACGGCAGACTCCAGTCCTTCATTTTCATGCCGGTATTCGGCTTGAATCAGGGCGTGCTTCCGATTATGGGATACAACTACGGGGCAAAAAACAAAAAACGCCTGATGGAGGCGTATAAGAAGGGGTTTGCCTTTGCATTTGCCATCATGGCAGCCGGACTGATTGTATTCCAGCTCTTCCCGCATGAGATATTGAGCGCCTTCAACGCCCAGGGGAATCAGGACATGTACGATATCGGCATACCAGCATTAAGAGCCGTCAGTTGGTGTTTCCTGCCGGCATCCTACGGAATCATGACGTCATCGGTGTTCCAGGGTACAGGGCACGGATTCCTGAGCCTTTGGAGCTCGCTGATCAGACAGCTGGTCGGAATCCTCCCTTTGGCATATATTCTAGGCAAACTCTACGGATTGAACGCTGTTTGGTGGTCTTTCCCATTGGCGGAAATTCTGGGTACGGCTTATCTGGTCATCGCTTTCGTGTGGCTCTATAAAAAAGATATCAAACATCTGGGCGAATGATGCAAAGGCATCAAGCCTATGGATACAGATAGACCAGCGGTTTTTCTTCGTAAGTCCGATCTTCTGAATCCATGAGGACGAGATCCATAATCTTATGATCCCGAATCAGATGCTTCCAGCATGTGTAAGTCGCTCGGATGAAATCGTCATTCAGTCTGACGAAATCACGAATCAGCGGACATTCGTAAGGCAGTTCGTCCGCGCAGAGTATAATATGGAATATACCGTCCTCGTCGATGTGCGGGGACAGAGGAAATGTGCGGCACTGTATCGGCCGCTTATTTCTTTTGCAGAGAGGAGCGGTGCGGCACTGTATGAAAGGAACGCGTCCACGCCAGCTGTCGGGATAGTCGTATTCCTCAGCGCGCAGGGAACCCCATTCGATCCACTCGTCATCGCTTTCGTCAAAGACCTTCTCCTCACCTGGCAAAAGCATCAGCCCCATGTACTGGTCCGCGTTTTCATCGCCGGCGGCATTGTATTCGATGTCCTCAGGAGTGTAATCACAGAGGCAGCAGGCAGCGCCGCAGAGGATACCGCAGTCGAAGTCCACGGGAGATACCATGTCCAGCAGACGATAGATAGCCTGATAGGTTGTTTTTGATATTGTGCTCTTCATAGGACGATTATAGTAGAAGGCACATAATAATGCAAAAGCCGTGAAAAAAGAGTGTATTGCAGTATAACTATTTTGGAGTATAATATACGTTGGTTTTTTATTGGATTCAAATATGCATATATATGTAGTTATTCATAGCAGGAAGGGTTTTTATGAGATTAGGAATCGACGTAGGATCAACAACAGTCAAGCTGGTATTTCTTGACGACGACAACAACATCATTTACAGCAGGTATGAGCGTCATATGTCGAACGCTTTCCTCAAGGTGCAGGAACTCATCAAAGAAGCGCATGAAGAATTCGGCGATCAGACCATTCAGGCCGTTATCACAGGTTCAGGCGGACTCAGTATCGCCAAGTTGATCAAAGTGCCTTTTGAGCAGGAAGTCATCTCCTGCAGCAAGGCCGTACAGACACTGATACCGGAAACGGATACTGCCATTGAACTGGGCGGAGAGGACGCTAAAATTACGTTCTACGGCCAGACCATTGAGCAGAGGATGAACGGTACCTGCGCCGGCGGTACCGGTGCTTTTATCGACCAGATGGCGGTTCTGCTGAATACAGACGCCGATGGACTGAATGAGGCGTCAAAGAAGCATACGCTGATTTATCCGATTGCCGCGAGATGCGGCGTATTCGCCAAAACGGACATCCAGCCGCTGATCAATGACGGCGCTAAAATCGAGAATCTGGCGGCATCCATCTTTCAGGCAGTTGTGGACCAGACCATCTCCGGTCTGGCTTGCGGACATCCTATCAAAGGTAAGGTCGCGTTTCTGGGAGGACCGCTGAGCTTCCTGCCGGAACTCAGAGCAAGATTCATTGAAACACTGAAGCTGAAACCGGAAGAGGTCATCATTCCGGAAGACGGCAAGCTTTTTGTTGCCGTTGGCGCGGCGCTTCTGGCCGGAGAGAAAGAAGAGACCAGCCTGGGCGACATTATGACCAGACTCGCCAATGCGGACCAGAGCGAGCTCAGCGATACGGCACGCATTGAGCCTCTGTTCCGGAACCAGGAGGAATACGACGAATTCAAGGCGCGCCATGACAGAGCGAAAGTCAAACGCAAGCCGTTCTCTGAGGCGAAGGGAAGACTCTTCCTTGGTATCGACGCAGGATCAACAACGACAAAATCTATCGTTATCGATGACGAGAAGAACGTCCTGTACACATTCTACCGAAGCAACCGCGGCAAACCGATTGCGCCGATCATCGAGATGCTCAAGGATGTCTACGACAAGATGCCGGAAGGATGCTACATCGGTGGTACCGCTGTAACCGGTTATGGCGAGAATCTCATCAAGGCGGCGTTCAAGTGCGACATGGGAGAAATCGAGACCATGGCACATTACAAGGGCGCCGAGGAATTCCTGCCGGGCGTGGAGTTCATCCTGGACATCGGCGGACAGGACATGAAGTGCATGAAGATCAAGGACAATGCCATCTATGACATTATGCTCAACGAGGCGTGCTCGTCGGGATGCGGATCTTTCATCGAAACTTACGCCAAGTCCGTTCAGATGAGCGTTCCTGATTTTGCGCAGGAAGCGCTCTTCGCGGAGGGCCCTGTCGATCTGGGCACCAGATGCACCGTATTCATGAACTCCAAGGTCAAGCAGGCTCAGAAGGAGGGCGCCACCATTGGAGATATCTCTGCGGGACTTTCTTATTCCGTTATCAAGAACGCCCTCTATAAGGTCATCAAACTGAGAAATCCGGAAGACGCCGGCGAGAAAGTCGTCGTGCAGGGAGGAACATTCCTCAACGACGCGGTCCTCAGATCCATTGAGAAGATTCTGGGCAAGGACGTGGTTCGTCCTGACATCTCCGGACTTATGGGAGCTTTCGGAGCGGCCCTCATCGCCCGCAGTAACTACAAAGGCGGTGAATCCAGCCTGCTGAAGAGGGATGAGCTGGAGACCTTTGACGTTGAGACTTCCACGACGAGATGTAGAAGATGCGAGAACAACTGCCTGCTGACCGTCAACAAGTTCGCCGACGGAACCAGACTCATTACAGGAAACAGATGTGAAAAGGGCGAGGGCAAGACAGAAGCGACCCACAGCGAACTGCCGAACCTCTACGAATATAAGTTCAAGAGACTCTTTGATTACACACCGCTGAACGCTGAGGAAGCGCCGCGCGGTGAGGTCGGAATACCGAGAGTTCTCAACATGTATGAGAACTACCCGTTCTGGTTTACCTTCTGGACGGAACTGGGGTACAGCGTAGTTCTTTCACCGCAATCGAAGAAGTCCATCTATGAGATGGGGATGGACACCATCTCCTCAGACACGGCCTGTTATCCGGCGAAAATCGTACACGGACACGTCAAGTGGCTGGCGGAACACGGTCTGCGCTTCATCTTCTATCCGAGCATCAACTATGAACGCATTGAAGATGAGAAGCAGCCGAACCACTACAACTGTCCAATCGTAGCCACCTATCCGGAGGTTATTGCGAACAATATGGATGAAGTCATCGAAGAAAACAAGATCGACTTCATGCATCCGTTCCTTCCGTATGACAACGATAAATTCCTGATTGACGAGCTCGCCGACGTGCTGAAGAGCAAAGGCATTACAAAGCAGGAAATCAGACATGCTGTCAGACAGGCGCGCCGTGAGGATGAACGTTTCCACGACGATATGAAGAACGCCGGTGAAGAAGCCCTGAAATACGGGGAAGAGCACGGCGTCAAGAGCATCATTCTGGCCGGACGTCCGTACCACGTTGATCCTGAGATCAACCATGGACTCGATAAGATGATCAACTCCTTCGGCATGATCGTCCTGACGGAGGATTCCATCGCCCACAGAGCCAAGCTGGAGCGGCCGATCCGAGTGCTCGATCAGTGGATGTACCATTCGAGAATGTACCGTGCTGCCGTCTTCGCGGGCACGAGAAACGATATCGAGCTCATTCAGCTCAACTCCTTCGGATGCGGACTCGACGCCGTTACGACGGATCAGGTGCAGGAAATCTGTCACAAGAACAACAAACTGTATACGGTGCTCAAGATCGATGAAGGCTCGAATCTGGGCGCCGCCAAGATCAGAATCAGATCCCTCCGGGCGGCTATGTCCGAACGCGAGAAGAATGAAGTTGTCGCGAAGCCGGACAACACACCGTATGAGCGTGCGCTCTTCACAAAGGAAATGCGGGAAGAGAATTATACCATCATGATGCCGCAGATGTCTCCGATCCACTGGAATCTGGTCGAGGCTATGATGCAGTCCTGCGGATACAACGCGAAACAGCTTCCGCCAGTCAGCGTCCACGCGGTCGATGAAGGCCTGAAATATGTCAACAACGATGCTTGTTATCCGACCATCGTTACACTCGGACAGACCATCGCGGCGCTGAAATCAGGTGAATACGATCTGAATAGAACAGCTATCTTCATGTCACAGACTGGCGGACAATGCAGAGCGTCCAACTACGTGTCGCTTCTGCGCAAAGCCCTCAAGGATCTGGATATGCCGCAGATTCCGATTATTTCCGTCAACATGGCGGGGCTGGAGAAGAATCCGGGATTCAATCTCCTTGACTGGAAACTAATCAAAAAAGGCATGATGGCTATCGTATACGGTGATCTGTTCATGCGAGTTCTTTACTCAACCAGACCGTATGAAGTGGAACCGGGCAGCGCCAACGCGCTCTACGAGAAGTGGAACAAGATTGCCATGGAGAATTGCCGCAACGGCAAGTGGGATGAATTCAAGAAAAACTGCAAAGGCATCTGTATGGACTTCGACGAGCTGCCTTTGCGCGATATCAAGAAGCCAAAGGTCGGCGTCGTCGGCGAGATTCTGGTCAAGTACCATCCGACCGCCAACAACGATATCGTCGGCGTCATCGAGGAAGAAGGCGGCGAAGCGGTCGTTCTGGATCTGCTTGACTTCCTCCTGTACGGAATGCACAACAAGGAGTTCAACTACGAACATCTCTCCGGCACATACATGCAAATGAAAGGCAACAAGGCGGCTATCGCCTTCCTGGAACAGATCCGGAAGCCGGCGAGAGTCGCGCTCAGAGAGTCAAAACGGTTCAAGGAACCGGCTCACATCGAAGAGACGGCGAAATCCGCCCAGCAGGTCATCTCACTGGGCAATCAGTGCGGAGAAGGTTGGCTTCTTACAGGAGAGATGGTCGAGCTCATCGAGAACGGCGTGGAGAACATCGCGTGTCTGCAGCCGTTCGCATGTCTGCCGAACCACGTTACCGGCAAAGGCATGATGAAGGCTATGCGTAAGTTCAGCCCGAAGGCGAACATCGTTGCCATCGACTTTGATCCAGGGGCATCACACGTAAACCAGCTGAACAGGATCAAGCTCATGATGACGACCGCGCACAAAAATCTCCGTGAGTCTGAGTCTTGAGTCCGGAAGAAGGGCGAAAGAACTTGCAGAGAATTGTGATAGGGGATAGAATAAGAACAGAGAAACAACACATATAAGGAGGCGTCTTTATGGGAAGACACGGAACAATAGCAGGAAGAAAAGCGGCGCAGGATTCGAAGCGTTCCGCAATGTTTACGAAGTACGGCAGACAGATCATCGTAGCTGCCAAGGCCGGAGGAGATCCTGAGTACAATGCAACTCTGAGAGTAGCCATCGAGAAGGCTAAGGCCATCGGCATGCCGAACGATAATATAAAGAGAGCGATCAAGAAGGGTACAGGAGAACTGGAGGGAGAATCCTATACAGAACTGAACTTCGAAGGATATGGCGTTGGCGGCGTGGCTGTCATCGTAGAAGCGTTGACGGACAACACCAATAGAACAACATCAGCTGTAAGATCCACCTTCGACAAGCATGGCGGAAATCTGGGTACACCAGGCTGCGTTTCTTACATGTTCGCCCGTAAAGGCGTTATCATCATCGAGAAAACCGATGAAATCGATGAGGACGAGCTCATGATGGTCGCACTGGATGCAGGCGCAGACGATATGATCGTCAATGAAGACAGCTTCGAGATTCTGACAGAGCCAGGCGCTTATACGGACGTACACGGCGCGCTGACGGATGCGGGTTATGAATTTGTCACGTCAGAAGTTGAGTACGTGCCTTCCATGGAAGCGGCTCCAAGCGATGAGAAAGATCTGAAGAAACTCAAGAAGATGATCGATTTTCTTGAAGACAATGACGATGTGCAGAAAGTACATCACAACTGCAGCGTAGATCTGGACAGCATCGAACTGTAAGCACAGATGCGAATTGCTGCCTGCCGTAAGCAGGCATGAAGATGATTTTGCAAATAATCCTGAAGTGTTCGTTGGGGAAACTATAATTCAACCTACATCATCACATAGGGAATCCGGGTCCAATCTGAGGGATGTCAGGCCTGCTTCGACAGGAAGGCAGAAGGCAGAGGCAGGATACCCACCTAACATTCGTTAGGGCGTGAATTATAACCCTGACGGCATGTCGGGATTATTGTTTTATACACAGGAGATACACCTATGACAGCACTCACACCCCGTGAGATTATGATCAAACAGTCAGAAGGATCCGTCGCTAAGGCAGAGGGCAGCCTGGGCAAACTTTTTGTTCTGGGCATGATGGCCGGCGCCTTCATCGCCCTCGGCGCGCAGGCGTCCCTCATGGCGTCCTTTAATCTGACGTCCGATCCGGCAACCTTCGGCATCGGCAAAGTTGTTATGGGAGCTGTATTCCCAGTTGGCCTCATGATGGTCGTCCTCTGCGGGGCAGAACTCTTCACGGGCAATTGCCTGATGATCATCGGCACCCTGGACAAAAAGATTAGAACATCGCAGATGCTCCGAAACTGGGCTATCGTCTATATCGGTAACCTTGCCGGATCCCTGATCATTGTGCTCGCCATTGCATACAGCGGCCTTTGGGATTCCGGAGCAGGACTGCTCGGCGCCATGACCGTCAAGACGGCAGCAGGCAAGTGCGGGCTGAGTTTCGGCCGGGCCGTCGTGCTGGGAATATTCTGCAACTTTCTGGTATGCCTTGCAGTTTGGATGGCAGCAGGTTCCCAGGAGACCATCGGAAAGATCTTCGCAATCTGGTTCTGCATCGGACTCTTTATCGTATCCGGATTCGAGCACAGCGTCGCCAATATGTACTTTATTCCGGCCGGCATGATTGCCGCTGAGAACGATGCATATGTGAGTCTGCTCGGAATCGACACGTCTTCATTGACCATGTACGGTTTCCTGATCAAGAATCTACTGCCTGTCACAATCGGAAATATCATCGGCGGTTCCTTCTTTGTAGGAGCAGTATACCGCTGGTGCTACAAATAAACGCATCTGACTGAAATACAGTGGAGGTAACAAATGTTTGGTAAGAAGAACAAGGACGAGAAAGCTGAAGCAAAGCCAATAAAGACACAGAAGACAGCCAACATGAAAAAACTGGAGGATTTGTACTACGCTGCTGAGGAAGCGAGGAAGCATGCGTACGCTCCATACTCCGATTTCAGAGTGGGAGCGGCGTTGCTGGTCAAACCGAATGAGGACTCGGTTCTTCCAATCAATAAGATTTACACAGGCGTGAACATCGAAAACGGTTCTTATGGAGCCACTCTTTGCGCGGAGCGTGTTGCCTTTGCAAAGGCTATCTCCGATGGTGTTCTGGAGTATGATATCGGAGAAAATCCGTTTGTCGCCATTGCTGTTTCAGCAGGTGAAGAAGAAGCGCTCCCATGCGGTATCTGCAGGCAGTTCATGAGCGAGTTCGCGCCGGAGATTACCATCGTAACCAAGGCTGACGGACAGATTCGGATCAGAAATCTCATGCAGCTCCTCCCGGAGAGTTTCCAGCTGAATAAGGAGGAGAAAGAAGCCGTCGCTGCTGTCGAGCAGGCGGCCGACGCACCTGCAGAAGAACCGGATCTGGTGGTTGAAACAGAGGAAGCAGCTGATGAGAAAGCAGCAGAATAACAGGAGCTTTTTATGAAGAGAATCGCGCTCATCGACGGAAACAGTCTGATCAACAGAGCATATTATGCCATGCGGAATCCCATGATCACCAAAGATGGGATTTATACCCATGGCATTTTTGGTTTCATCAATATGATGGATAAAATCATCCGGGATTACGGACCGGAGTACATGGCCATCGCATTTGATCTGAAAGCACCTACATTCCGTCATGAACAATACGACGAGTACAAGGCGGGACGCAGGAAGATGCCGCCGGAACTGGCTATGGAAATACCTCTTCTGAAGGATATCCTGGATGCCATGAATATCAGGCGTGTGGAACTGGAAGGGTATGAAGCTGACGATATTATCGGCACGCTGGCAAAAATGAGTGAAGAGGAAGGCCTGGAAACATTCGTCTTTACAGGAGACAAAGACCAGCTGCAGCTGGCGACTGATGTGACGAAAATCGTCTATACCAAGCGCGGCGTGTCGGACTTTGACATCTACGATCACGACGCCTTTTGCGATGCTTACGGATTCACGCCGCTGCAGTTTATTGACTACAAAGGTCTCGCCGGCGATTCCTCTGACAACATTCCTGGAATCCCGGGCGTAGGCGGCAAGACTGCTACGAAGCTCATTCAGGAATTCGGCAGCGTGGAGAATATCATCGAACACGTGGACGATATCAAGCCTGCCGGTCTGCAGACGAAGGTCAGGGACAACGTCCAACAGGCCATGATGAGCAAGCGTCTCGCGACTATCATGACCAGTGTGCCTTTGGAAATCGGCGTCGAAGACTGTCTCATGAAGGAACCGGATTATGATAAACTCATCGAGCTCTACACAAAACTGGAATTCAATAAGTTTCTGAGCCGTCTCAAAGTCAGCAAGACGGATGCCGCCAGTGGTATCGATGCGGAGACGACGGAAGCTGCCGGCGGCCCGAATAGGATTGACAGAGAGGCTATAGATAAAGTCACTGTATTGACTGCAGAAGAACTGATGAAGATACACATCAGCGGTCGTACAGCCATCAAGGTCTTCGGCGACGGGAATCACATCGCGCTGCCTCACATCGACTGCGTTTCAATTGTGAACGACGGAACATACTATTTCCTGCGGGACGGCTCCATAGAGGCGATAGGGGATTGGTTGAGCAGAGAAATGGTCGGAGAGAATCCTGCCCGTTTCGCCGGACACGACCTGAAAGGAACCTACTACATGCTTATGTGCAACTATGGGTTATCCGGATTCCAAACGGAGTTCGACACGGCCATTGCACAGTATGTTCTCGATTCCGGCAGAAGCAGCTATAGTCTTTCCGCTCTGAGCAACGAATATCTCCATACCAGTCTGGATGAAGAGAAGGACGTCGCGGCAGCAGGAGCACAAATCGATATGTTCTCAGACAACCTTGCGGTCTATCAGGAATACGGTTTTGAATGGTGTGCTGCGGTCCTTGAACTGGAGCCGATTCAGAGGGCTCAGATTGCCGCTGAGAAGCTGGAAACTGTCCTCTATGATGTGGAACTCCCACTCATCGAAGTCATGGCGGAAATGGAAAAAGAGGGCTTCCGCACAGACCGGCAGTTCCTGGCAGATTTCGGGGACACTCTCGCAGGGGAGATTGACAGCCTTGCAAGCAGTATACATGAAATGGCGGGTGAGGAATTCAACATCAACTCCACGCAGCAGCTTGGAGACATCCTCTTTGAGAAGCTGGAACTGAAGCACGGCAAAAAAACAAAAAGAGGTTATTCAACCAGCGCAGATGTGCTCGAGAAGATCAAAAATGATCATCCGATCATCCCGGCGATTCTGGAGTACAGAACGCTGACAAAACTCAAGAGCACTTATGTGGACGGGCTCATTCCTCTCATCCACGAGGATGGTAAGATTCACGCTCATTTCCAGCAGACAGTGACAGCCACAGGAAGAATCAGCTGCACGGAACCGAACCTGCAGAACATTCCGATTCGGCAGGAACTGGGACGGCAGCTGAGGAAGGCTTTCGTGCCGGAGACGGAGGACTGCATCCTCATCGGCGCCGACTACTCGCAGATCGAACTGCGGGTTCTGGCCCATATGGCTGACGACCCGGCACTGATCGAGGCCTTTAACAAAGGGGAGGATATCCACAGAGCTACGGCGGCTAATGTCCTCGGTATTCCGGAATCTGAAATTACTCCGGCGGAGCGCAGCAGAGCAAAAGCTGTCAATTTCGGCGTCATCTATGGGATGAGCGCTTTCGGACTCTCCGGAAACCTTGATATCTCCAGAAAAGAAGCAGAGGATTACATCAACGCTTACTTTGAGAAGCATGGACAGGTCAGGAAGTTCATGGATGAGGCTGTTGCCTTTGCAAAGGCGGAAGGATATGTGACTACGCTGCTGGGGCGTAAACGGTACATTAAAGAGATTAATGCTTCCAACTACATGGTGAGACAAATCGGCGAGAGGCTTGCCATGAACTCACCGATTCAGGGAAGCGCAGCGGATATCATCAAGATTGCAATGATCAAGGTGTATGACGCAATTCGAAAAGCGAAACTGAAGTCAAAACTCATTCTTCAGATCCACGACGAACTGGTTATCAATACTTATCCTGACGAGCAGGAAACGGTTGAGAAACTCCTCGTCGAAAACATGGAATCGGCATACAAACTGGCCGTTGAATTGAAAGCGGATGTGAATGAGGGAAGGAACTGGTACGAACTGAAATGATGGTAATAGGAATCACAGGCGGAATCGGAGCCGGTAAATCAACAGCGGTAAATTATTTGATCAGTAAAGGTTTTGCCTCCATTGATGCGGATCAGATCGGCAGGGAGCTGACGGCAGATGGGCAGCCTCTCCTGGAAAAAATTGAGGAGCAGTTCGGCTGCGTCAGCCATGACGGGCAGACAGGTAATGGACTCGTCCTCGACCGAAGAGCTATGGCGGATCTTGTGTTCGGTGACAGCGAGGTGAAGGAAGCTTACGACGAACTTGTTCATGGAGAAATTATTGCGGTCATCGATGCGAAGATCGCACAGTTAAACGGAACAGACGCCAGAGGCATCCTGCTTGACGCGCCGCTGCTCTTTGAAGCGAGCATCAACGACCGGTGCGATGTGGTTATTCTGGTCACCGCGGATATGAACAAGAGAATCGACAGGGTAAGCGCCCGTGACGATGCGGAGGAGGATGATATCCGCGACAGAATCAACAGTCAGATGAGCGATGAGCGGAAGGCGGAGTTCTCTGACTTTGTTGTGGACAACTCCGGCGAACCGGAGGAGATGTTCCGTCAGCTGGACGATATTGTCGATTATCTGGGACTGTAACAGGCGCACCATTTGGGTGTTGACAAAGAACCTGATAACCTCTAAAATGAATGAGTGCCTGCGAAAGCGGGTTATATATGCGGCCTTGGCGGAATTGGCAGACGCGCACGTTTGAGGGGCGTGTGGGAGACCGTACCAGTTCAAGTCTGGTAGGCCGCACCACCAATAATGTGTCAGAAGATAGTGCTCTTTTGACACATTTTTTTATTGTGTTATCATTTACGTGCTATGAATAAATCACCGCGCAATAAGACAATCGACACCAGCCTGCAGGAGGGAAAAGAATACCTGGAAAAGTGCCTATCTTTAGAGGATCTCAAGGCTGAAGAGGAAGATCCGATGAACCGCATTATCTGCGCGGATCTTTTTGATGCATGCGGCTATATTCCTGCCGGGGCAGCGGACTTATTGGTAGTGGATCCGCCCTATAATCTCACGAAAGATTACAACGGTGAAAATTTTTCAAAGAGAAAACCGCAGGAGTATGAAGAGTACACGAGAAGATGGCTCGATGCAACGAAGCACATTCTCAGAGACGGCGGAACGATCTATGTGTGCTGCGATTGGGAGAGCAGTCTGATCATCGGACAGGTACTTTCCGACTATTACACTGTCAGAAACCGTATCACCTGGCAGAGAGAAAAGGGCCGCGGCGCCAGAGCTAACTGGAAAAACAGCATGGAGGACATCTGGTTCGCGACGAAGGGAGATGGATATACCTTCAACATCGACGACGTGAAGCTTCGCCGCAAAGTCATAGCGCCGTACAAAGAGGACGGCGTTCCGAAGGACTGGCAGGAGACGGATCACGGCAAGTTCAGGGACACCCATCCGTCCAACTTCTGGGACGATATTACCGTTCCGTTCTGGTCCATGGCGGAGAATACGGCTCATCCTGCCCAAAAGCCGGAGAAGCTCATTGCAAAACTCATTCTCGCCAGCTCTCACGAAGGCGATGTCGTTTTTGATCCCTTCGCCGGGTCTGGTACGACCTGTGTAACCGCCAAAAAGCTGAATCGCCGGTTTATCGGAGTCGAGAAGGATAAACGGTATTGCATCTGGTCCCAGCAGAGACTTGAAATGGCGGAAAAAGACAGTACGATTCAGGGATACAGAGACGGAGTTTTCATGGAACGGAACGCTGGCAGATAATTAAGAGCAATTGTACACGAATTGTTTGATTATTCAGCACTAAAATGATAACATTTTACTGTATTTTCATAATCGCCGAACCATAATGGCGATCACATAAAAGGAGAACGGGATTACATGCTGACGAAATACAGCGTCAAAAGGCCATTCACAATATTTGTAGGAGTTATCATAGCCATAGTTTTTGGCTGTGTTTCACTATACAGCATGACGCCTGACCTGATGCCAAGTGTCAGCGCGCCATATTCTATTGTCATGACGACATTGCCCGGCGCGAATGCGGAGGAAGTCGAGAAGGAGATTACGGATCCTCTGGAGCAGCAGCTGGCAACCTTATCTAAACTAGAAGACATCTCTTCCGTATCATCTGATAACTACTCGGCGATCACTCTTGAGTTCACCGACGATGTTGATATGGATTCCATGTCTGTCGACATCCGCGATAAAATCGATCAGATCGAGGGGAATCTTCCGGAAAACGCCAGCAAACCTGTCGTTATCAAGATGAATCTTAACATGATGCCGGTTAGCGTCGCTGCGGTAGGTCTGAAAGGAAAATCTCCTGTTGAAGTATCCAGATTTGTCAAAGAGGAAATCGAAGCCGACCTTGAAGGTATCGAAGGCGTAGCTTCCGTTGCGAAAATCGGAATGATTGACGAAGGCATACAGGTTGTTCTGTCTCAGGATAAAATCGACAAGATCAATGATGATGTTTCAGCTGCAATTCGATCCAAGTTCGGCGAAGGTGAAAGCAAAATCAAGAGCGGCATCAGCAAGGCCAAGAAGGGATCTTCTAAGATTGACCAGGGGAAGGAGACATTAAAGGATAAGGAGAGCAGCACAACATCTTATTTCGATTCTGTGATCAACCAGGCAGAGAATAATAAAAGTAAGCTGGAAAAGGAAAGGGCGAGAGGACAAACCGCCCTCGACAATACAAAAATGCAAATCAGTGCGCTTCAAGAGCAGTTGAAACGAATCGAAACCTTTGAAAACGACCCTACAATCGATCTGAATACAATCATAACGGAAGATCTGCCGGAAGGGTTCCCTACGACGGTTACTATTGATCCAGAAAATCTGGAACAAACAAAAACAGACATTCAGGCACAAATTGATCTTTTGACCAATGGAGATCCTAAATCAAAAGTTCCGGGCATTGCTGAAATGGAAGCTGGCTTGAAAAAGACTGATCAGATGATCGAAGCGATTAACAATACGATCAGCGATCTTGAAACAAAGAAAAACAACGCAACCTTCCAGTTCAGCACGACTTATTCTGATCTCGCTGCCACAAAGAGCACCATCCAGTCCACCGTCTCTCAGCTCCAAAGCGCCCTGTCGGACATAGAGTCTCAAAAAGAAGCGGCCCTCGACAGCGCCGACATGACCGGCGTCATTACCATGGACAATGTGTCTGCGATTCTGAATGCGCAGAATTTTTCCATGCCGGCGGGATATGTAACGGATAATGACGCCAAGATACTGGTCAGCGTTGGAGACAAAATAAAAGACACTGACGAACTTGAGAATCTGATTCTCTTCGATATGGACATTGATGGCTTGGATCCGATCAGAGTGAAGGATATCGCCACTGTCTCTTACGTTGCTGATGATTCGGAGAGTTACGCCAAGATCAATGGGGAAAACGGAGTGCTTCTCAGTTTTACGAAGCAGTCCACTTACGCGACGGCGACGGTAGCCGACAATATTTCCGAGGAGTTTGAAAAACTCGAAGGAGAATACAAAGGCCTGTCGTTCTCTCCTCTGATGGACCAGGGCAAGTACATCCATATCGTAATCAATTCCGTATTCCGGGATTTGCTGTTGGGCGCGATCTTCGCCATACTTGTACTGCTGTTCTTCCTGAGGGACATAAGACCTACAGCGATTACGGCGATCAGTATACCTGTCAGCGTGGTCTTCGCCATCGCTCTGATGTACTTTACCGGCGTAACCATCAATATGATTTCACTGTCTGGTCTCGCGATCGGAGTAGGAATGCTGGTGGACAACTCCATCGTCGTTATCGAGAACACCTACAGGCTGCGATCGATGGGTTATTCTCCAGTTCAGGCAGCGGTTTCCGGTGCGTCGCAGGTTGCGGGGGCCATTACAGCCTCCACGCTCACGACCATCTGCGTATTTGTTCCGATTGTATTCATCGACGGAATTACCAGAGAGTTGTTTACGGATCTGGCGCTTACGGTTACCTATTCGCTTCTCGCGAGCCTGATCATAGCCCTGACGTTTGTACCGGCTGTAGCGAAAGGACTGCTCGTGCGCAAAACCGCAAAATCTGTCATTTCGCAGAACGGCAGGGTGGTAGCCTGGTATAAGAGGTCTGCCGCATGGGCGCTTCTGCATAAGAAGAGGCTCGTCCTCGCCGCACTGGTCCTTTTGATCGCTTCATCGGGAATACTGCTGGTGAGGGGTTTTGAATTTATGCCGTCCATGTCGACGTCCCAGATTTCGGCTAACATAACGATGCCTGAGGACAGCACACTGGATGACACGAAGCGTGTCAATGACAAAATCAGTGAGGAAGTCAGAAAAATCGATGGCGTGGAATCAGTTGGAGTGATGCTGACATCCGGCATGTCTGAGATGTTCGGCATGTCTTCCGACGACGAAAGCGATTTTACTAAGACAATGATGTACATCGTCCTGGAAGACGATAAGGTAGATCAGGGGGCGAAGGTTGCGAAGGTTATAGAGAAAATATGTGAAGAGAACAACTGTGAAGCGATTACTTCGGTGGACATGGATATGACGGAATACATCGGCGGCACTGGTGTTTCCATCAAACTGTACAGCGACGATCTTGACAAGCTGCGGACATCTGGAGTGAATATCGAAAACAGGCTGAGAGAAGTTGAGACACTGGAAGAAGTGTCAGATATTACGGAAGAAACAACCGAAGAAGTCAAGGTTACAGTCAACAAGAATACCGCTATGAGAGAGGGCCTGACCGTAGCTCAGGTATTCCAGCAGATCTCTGCTAAATTGTCAGAAGATAAATCCGCAACGAAGATAACAACAGACGGTGAAAATATTGATGTGACTGTCGGGAATACGACAAAAGACGGATTCACATTGCAGGATCTCACCAATATGAAACTGACGGTTGATAAGAAGGATGGTTCCAAGGAGAAAGTGACGCTGAGCAACATCGCCGTGATCAGCAGGGACGCTTCTCTGACCTCAATAAATCATGACAATCAGAGAAGAAGTCTGAATGTCACCGCAGGCGTCAAAGACGATTACAACATCACGAAAGTAACTGCCGACGTGAAGAGAATCATCAAAAATGAAGATCTCGTCAGACCGGACGTGGAAGTAGTGTACAGCGGTGAAAATGAAGAGATCATGAAATCCATGAAGAAGATGCTGCTGATGCTCATCGTAGGCATTATTCTGGTTTATCTCATCATGGTAGCCCAGTTCCAGTCTCTCCGATCGCCGTTTATCATCATCTTCACATTGCCTCTGGCCTTCACAGGAGGAATGCTGGCATTGCTCGTCACCAATCAGGTGCTCAGCGTAATCGGCATGATGGGATTCGTAATGCTCGTCGGAATCGTCGTCAACAATGGAATTGTTCTCGTGGACTGCATCAACAGGTTCAGGCTGGAAGGTATGGAACTGGAGACAGCCATCATCCAAGCCGGAGCAGTTAGAATGCGTCCTGTTCTCATGACCGCAACGACAACAATTCTGGGACTGATTCCTCTGGCCCTCGGCCTGGGGCAGGGTGCGGAGATGGTGCAGCCGGTAGCCATCACATGCATCGGCGGACTGCTCTACGCAACGGCGACAACGCTGTTCATCATCCCGATTATGTATAGCTGGCTGTCACGCAAACACATGGAAAAAATCAAAGACGAAGAACTTGAAATAGTCAATGTCTGATGGTAAAATTGTTCCATCACGCCGGCTTGATGGAATTGGCAGACGTGCGGGACTCAAAATCCCGTGGTGGCGACACCGTGTGGGTTCGACCCCCACAGCCGGCACCATAAAACAGTACAAAAACATTAAATCTATAGAACTACAGGAGGAAATAACTAATGGGCGGATCGATGTTTTCAATTCTGATTCTGGTACTGCTGTTCGCAGTCATGTACTTCCTTATGATCAGACCACAGAAGAAGAGAGAAAAAGAAACAAAGGCTATGAGAGCCGGTATTGGCGTAGGAGACGAGATCGTAACGATCGGCGGCATTTGCTGCAAGGTCGTTAAGACCAAGGAAGAATCCATCGTTGTCCAGGTTGGTCCTGATAAAGTTAAGATGGAGTTCATGAGATGGGCAGTATCCAAGGTAGTAAAGCAGGGTTCCGGTCATGTTGAGAAGGCTTCTGTTGATGATTATGATGAAGTGGCGGATGCCGAAAAGAACGAAGCTAAGAAATCAAAGCCTAAGAGGATGAAGAAGGCTGCCGTCGTGGAAGAAGCTGCTCCTGAACCAGTCGAAGAGCCAGTTGAAGAAGCAGCGGTGGCTGCGGATGAGATTGCTGAAGTGGCTGAAGAGGCTGTTGAAGAAACTGCTGAATAATTGCTGTTTTCTTAACCTTTTGAGAAAGATTGCCGCATCGCTCGCCGATGCGGCGTTTTTATTGGAAAAAGCTCGTTTTTTGCAGGAAAATCAATGGTTTAAGGCTTGTTTGGAATAGTAAATAATTGTATAATACTATGAATGATTAAATGGATTTTTATTTTTAAAAATCCAATACGGATTATTCAATAATATACATAATATGCCGGAGGATTAGATGAACTACACATTTAGAAAAATTCTAGCAATTTTCATTGTCCTGTGCGTCATTTTCGGATGGCTCATTACGGTGGTTGGAATCGGACCGATTTCACCGATTAAGGACAGAATGAGCCTGGGCCTGGATATCAAGGGCGGCGTATACGTCGTCATGGAGGCGGACGCCAAGGACATCAAAGGGATGTCTGACGACGAACTCCGTCAGGCTATGGAACAGACTCAGACAGTTATTGAGAACCGTATCAACGCGAACGGTCTCGGTGAGCCGACTATCACCATCGAGGGACAGGACAGAATACGAGTTGAGATTCCTGAAGTTGAAGATCCGGAAGAGGCGATCGAACTCATCGGTAAGACAGCCAAGCTCCAGTTTATTCTTGCTGACGGAACGCTCGTCCTGGAAGGAGATAATGTCAAGAAGGCCGAAGCGGCCAGAGATGACCAGTCTACAGGATATGCAGTTAATCTGCAGTTTGACAGAGAGGGCGCAGACCTCTTCGGTGAAGCCACAACGAAGGCCTTCAACGGAGAAGTCACATCTACTGTGGAAGGCGTAGGCAACGGAGCCATCGCCATTGTCCTCGACGATCAGATCATCTCCGCGCCGAATGTCAATGAACCGATACTGGGCGGCAGCTGTACGATTACAGGTGATTTCGATCTGGAAGAAGCACAGCTTCTGGCTGCGCAGATCAACGGCGGCGCGCTGCCGATTGCTCTTAACGAGGTAACATCCTCCGTGCAGTCGGCCACCATCGGATACAACGCCCTTGAGATGAGCGTGATTGGCGGACTGATCGGTCTGGCCATCATTCTTCTGCTCATGCTGTTCACCTACAGAGGCCTTGGCCTTTGCGCGGATATTGCGCTGCTGTTATACGTAGTGCTGATTCTGAACATCATGGCTTCCATGGGAACTGTTCTGACACTTCCGGGAATCGCAGGTATCATCATCTCGATCGGTATGGCCGTCGACGCCAACGTCGTCATATTCTCACGTATCCGTGAGGAGATTACCCTGGGACGAACGGTACGCGTAGCAACGGAGACGGGTTCCAAGAGAGCTATGACGACAGTCGTAGACTCCCAGGTAACTACGCTGATTGCCGCGGTTATTCTGTATGAGATCGGGACGAGTGCGGTTAAGGGCTTCGCTTACACATTCATGGTAGGTATCATCGTCAGCATCTTCACAGCTGTATTCATCACGCAGCTCTATGTCAAGCTGATGGCTGGCAGCGACAAGTTCGCGAAGAAGTCATTCTTTGGTATCAGAGATGACAATACGGCAACGTTCCACATTACGAAGACCATCGGGTTCATGAATAAGCGGAAGATCTTCTACTGCATCTCCGCCGGTATTCTGATCATCGGCCTCGCATTTGGAGTGATCAGAGGCCTGAACTACGGTATCGATTTCACCGGCGGCACCATGATCCAGCTGGATATGGGCAAGCAGGTCAAGATATCTCAGGTCGATGACGCAATCAAGGACTTTGACCTGGATCCGCAGATTATCTACGCGGGTCAGGATAACGACCAGATTGTGATCAGAACCATAGAATCTCTTGATAAGGCCGGCAGAGCAGAGGTCATCAATGCGATCAATGATGCTTTCGGTATCAAGGGGACCGACAATATCGTGACCCAGGAGTACTTCGGTCCATCTGTCGGTAAGGAACTGCGGAACAACGCGATACTGGCTATCATCATAGCTGCGATATGTATGATGATCTACATCAGAATCCGGTTCAGACAATGGAAGTTCGGCGGGGCGGCTATGCTCGGCGTCCTGCATGACGTACTCATCGTCATATCCTTCTACGCAATATTCGGTATCACTGTGGACAACCCGTTCATCGCCGGTATCCTGACGGTAGTCGGTTATTCCATCAACGATACCATCGTAATATTCGACCGAATCAGGGAGAATATCCGGTACATGAAACGGGGAACCATCAAGGAGACCATCGATCAGAGTATTACTCAGACTCTGGGAAGATCCCTCATGACGTCCCTGACGACCATCATCGTAATGGTGCCGATCGTCATCATAGCCGGAGACTCCATCAGAGAGTTCGTATTCCCGCTGATGGTCGGCGTACTCGCAGGTACTTATTCCTCGATCTGCGTCTGCTCGCCGATGTTCTATGAATTTGGCAGAAGAGACAGAACATCCGAGTACCAGAGACAGATCAAGGAAGCGGAGAAAAAAGCCAAGAAGAAGGCTAAGAAGGAGGGCAAACCTTACGTACCAAAGAAGGTAGAAGCTCCTAAGACGGAAGAACTGATTCCGGAAGAGACGGCTAAAGATGCGGAGATCGCGGATGTAGAACCAAAAGCAGCAGAAGCGGTTGATACGCCTGCGCCTAAAAAGACGCCGCCGAAGAAGGAAGTCGACAAAAAGCGTTCGAAACGCTACGTCAAAGGCGGACAGAAGAAGGCAGAGCCGAAGGAAGAAGAAGACACATTCAGACTATAGACCATCATGACGAAGAGAGAGTTCCTCAGCAAAATTGAAGAATATAATCCCAACTACGACATGGATCTGATTGCACGAGCCTATGATGTAGCTGATGAGATGCACAGAAACCAGCTTCGCAAATCGGGCGAAGAGTACATCATACATCCTGTCGCGGTTGCGGAGATACTGGCAGATCTAGGCATGGACCAGGAAACCATTGCTGCGGGGCTTCTTCATGATGTCATTGAAGATACTCCGTATTCCCTGGAGGATATGGAGAAGGAGTTCGGCGAGGAAGTCGCCGAACTGGTGGACGGCGTCACCAAGCTGAGCGCCCTCAAGTTCGAGAGTAAAGAAGAACGTCAGGCGGAGAATCTGCGGAAGATGTTCCTAGCCATGTCAAAGGACATCAGGGTGCTCATCATCAAACTGGCGGACAGACTTCACAATCTCAGAACGATCAACTACATGACCCACGAGAAGATCATCGAGAAGTGTCAGGAGACGCTGGATATCTACGCGCCTTTGGCATCCAGACTCGGTATCTACTCTATGAAGATGGAACTGGAAGACATCGCTCTGAAATTCCTAGAACCGAGCGCTTACTACGATTTGGCAGAACAAGTCAGCGAGCGAAAGGGTGAGCGCGAGAGCGCCATCAACAAGGTCGTGGAAGAAATCAGCAAGTCGCTGGACGAAATCGGCATCGAACACGAGACATACGGCAGATCCAAGCACTTCTTCAGCATCTATAAAAAGATGAAGTACCAGCACAAGACTCTTGATGAGATTTTTGACCTCATGGCGGTCAGAATTATCGTTAATACGGTCCGCGACTGCTATGCGGCCCTCGGGCTTGTACATACTATGTGGACGCCGATTCCGGGCAGATTCAAGGATTACATCGCCATGCCGAAGCCGAACATGTATCAGTCGCTCCATACGACTGTCATCGGCGATTCCGGAAGACCCTTCGAAATCCAGATCAGAACCCAGGAGATGCATCGCATCGCAGAATACGGTATCGCTGCTCACTGGAAGTACAAGGAAGGCATTACAGACGACAAGGAAGAGGTTAAACTCAGCTGGCTCAGACAGGCTCTCGAATGGCAAAAAGACGTCAACGATCCGAAGGAGTTTATGGAATCCCTCAAGATGGATCTCTTCTCCAATCAGGTATTCGTATTTACGCCGCAGGGAGACGTCTTAGAGCTCCCGGCGGGAGCGACGCCTCTTGACTTTGCGTTCAAGATCCATACGGACGTAGGATGCAAATGTGTTGGCGCTAAGGTCAACGGCAAGATGGTGACCATAGACCATCATTTGGAAAACGGCAATATCGTCGACATCGTCACTTCGCCGAATGCTCCGGGTCCGAGCATCGACTGGCTGAAAATCGCCAAGAGCAGCTCCGCCAGAAACAAGATCCGTCAATGGCTCAAGAAAGAGAACAAGAACGACGCGGTTGACAAGGGCAAGGATATGTTCGCTCAGTATCTGCGGAGAAAGGGCTACGATCCGAGAATCCTGATGACCAACGCTTATGTCTCTAAAGCGGCCAAGGAATTCGGATTCAAAGACTCCGATGATCTCTACAACCAGCTCAGTTATGGCGGAAACCTTCAGACCAAGGTGGCAAATCTGCTCCAGAGTTACGAAGATGACAGACTCAAGCTGGAGACAGAGGAGAAGAACAAAAAACTGATCGACGATCTCAACGAAATCAGTGAAAAGACGCAGAAGAGGGCGGAACACTTCCGAACCGCGGACGCTGAAACAGGCGTAGTGGTGGAAGGCGTCGATAACCTTATGATCAGCATTGCCCGCTGCTGCACACCTGTACCGGGAGATGATATCGTGGGATACATCACCAAGGGCAGGGGAATCACCGTCCATAGAACGGATTGCGATAACATCAAGGCTTTGGATGATAAGGAAAAAGACCGATTGATTGAAGTCAGTTGGGATCCGGAGCTCACCGGCAAATCCTACAACAGTGAAATCAGTGTCGTCGCCAAAGACCAGAAAGGACTGCTTTCGAGCATCTCCAAGGTCTGCGAGGACATGGATGTGAGAATCATCGGCCTGAACGCCAGGGAGAATAAAGACGATACCGTCAACATCAACCTGACCCTCACAATCAACGACAGATCGCAGATTGAGAAGATATGCCGGTCCTTTAAGGGAATTCCGGGCATATTGGAAGCATACAGAAACAAGGGATAACAGATGAGAGCAGTAGTACAGAGAGTAGCGACAAGTTCCGTAAGCGTGGACGGCGCAGTCACAGGAAGCATCGGCAAAGGGCTGATGGTCCTCATAGGTGTTGAAAAAGAAGATACGATCAGAGATGCGGAATACATTGCAAACAAGGTTTCGGCATTGCGGGTCTTCGACGACGAGAACGGTGTGATGAACCTGAGCGTACAAGACGTGAAAGGTGATATTCTGGCCATTTCTCAGTTCACCTTGCTGGGAGACGTCCGCAAAGGCAACAGACCGAGTTACTTTCAGGCGGCCGGACCAGAAGAAGCCAATGATCTCTACCGGAAGACTGTCGAACTGATTGAAGCCAAGGGAATCCACGTAGAAGAAGGTGTGTTCCAGGCGGAAATGATGGTAGAACTGACTAATGATGGACCTGTCACAATACTTCTGGAAAGCCACAAACTGTTCTGATCAGAGAGGATACGGATGCAAGTTTACAACATACCAACCGGCGCCATTGGCACCAACACATACCTCGTGTTCAACGAGGATACAAAAAAGGGATTTCTCGTCGATCCTGGCTCGTACAACAGCGGAATCGCTGCGAAGATCAAGGATATGGGGATTGACATAATATATATTATCCTAACCCATGGTCATGCGGATCACATTATGGGCGTGGAAGGATTTAAGGCTGATTTTCCTGACGCGAAGGTCATTGCTAACGTTAATGAGAAAGAAATGCTGGGCGATGAGAACTTCAATATGAGTCGTCAATTCGGACAGCCGACAGAGATTGACGCTGACATCTACGTGGATGATGAAGAGGAGTTGGACGCGGGCGGACTGCTGCTCAGATTTCTCTTCACGCCGGGACATTCTCCGGGCGGTATGTGCATCTACATACCGGCGGAAAACACTTTGTTCAGCGGAGACACGTTGTTTCAGGCTTCCATCGGCAGAACAGACTTTCCGGGATGCTCCTTCAAGGCGCTGGAACAGTCGATTCACGAGAAACTCTGGCCGCTGCCTGATGAAACGCAAGTATTTCCGGGTCACATGGGGCCTACGAATATAGGATTTGAGAAAGAGCACAACCCATTTGTATAGATTCATATTCAACAACATTGAGAATACAAGTCCCTATGAAGAACTGATCAAGGAATTCCTGCAGCCCTCTGAATATGGTGAAGCAGGAGAGAAAGTGCTTGAATACGACTTCAAAGGCAATCGGGAAGCAGTCAAGAGGAAGATATACGCAGACCTATCTAAAGCAACAGGCAAAAGCCCTAAATGGGGTGTTCTGACGGGAATCAGACCGGTCAAACTGGCCGGCGAGATTCTGGATCGAGGCGAGGACCCTAAGAAAACACTTATGGAACAGTATCTGGTCCATGAGAACAAAGCAGATCTGGTCTGTGATATTCTGGATTACCAGCGCGGTAAGGCAGGTAAACCAGACCCGAAGAGTCTGTCAGTCTACGTGGGTATCCCGTTTTGTCCGACAAGATGCCTGTACTGCTCCTTTACTAGCAATCAGGTGGATCAGGAAGCCATGGGACCGTATCTGGATGCGCTAGGCAGGGAGATTGCTTTTGCAGGAGACGCCGCTAAGGCAGCTGGTTACAGTGTTGAAACGCTCTACTTCGGCGGCGGAACACCGACTTCCCTTAGTGCTTCGCAGCTTGACAGTCTTCTCAGTAAAGTCAGCGATGCTTTTGCGCTCGGCGGCGTGAAGGAATACACGGTGGAAGCGGGAAGACCCGACACTATTACAGAGGAGAAACTCAGGGTTCTTCAGGAACATGGGGTGGACAGAATCAGCATCAATCCACAGTCCATGAAACAGGAGACTCTGGACCTCATCGGACGCAGGCATTCTGTGGAGGATGTGTACAAAGCCTTTGAGATGGCGCACAAGACCGGTATGGAGGTCATCAACGCAGATCTGATTGCCGGACTTCCGGAGGAAACAGAATCCGACTTTGAGCACAGTCTGGAAGAAATCATCCGGCTAGGGGCGGGGAACATAACATTGCATACACTTGCTGTTAAGCGTGCTTCACGGCTCAAGGAAATGGATGAGAACTTCAACTACAAGGATGAGGAACTGCGGGAACGGATGCTTTCAGCCGCCCATGAAAGGCTGAGAGAATGCGAATACAGACCGTACTACCTGTACCGTCAGAAGCATACGTCCGGAAACACAGAGAATACCGGGTTCTGCAACGATGACAGGCCGGGGCTCTATAACGTCAGGATTATGGAGGAAGCCCAGTCGAATCTTGCACTCGGAGCCGGGGGAATCAGCAAGATCTACTTCCCGGAAGAGAACAGGCTTGAGAGAGTGGCCAACGTCTCAAATTACGAGATATACATCGACAGAATCGATGAGATGATAGAGAGAAAAAGAAAAGGATTTTTCATATAAACAGGAGGAACAAACATGTTAACAAACGCACCTAAGGGAACAAAAGACGCAATGCCGGATCAGGTCTACAAATGGCACTACATCGAGGAGAAATTCGCTGAGATCTGCAGAAGATACGGCTTCAGAGAAATCAGAACCCCGATTTTTGAACATACTGAGCTGTTCCAGAGAGGTGTAGGAGATACGACGGATATCGTACAGAAGGAGATGTACACCTTTAAGGATTTCGGAAACAGAAGCATCACGCTGAGACCGGAAGGTACCTCACCGGTGTGCAGAGCTCTCTGTGAACACAAGACATACGCGGAACCGCAGCCGACGAAGGTCTATTACAACATTCCTTGCTGCAGATATGAGAAGCCGCAGTCCGGAAGACTCAGAGAATTCCACCAGTTTGGCGTGGAGACCTTCGGAACCATGAACATGATGGCGGACGCAGAAATCATTGCCATCGGTTATGACTTCATCAATGAGATGGGCATCACAGACGTAGAACTGCAGATCAACAGCGTCGGCTGTCCGGAGTGCAGAGGCAAGCACAGAGATGCTCTCAGGAAATTCCTTGAACCGAAGTATGATGAACTATGCCCGACTTGCCAGGAGAGATTCCACACCAATCCTATGAGAATCCTGGATTGCAAGTCACCAATCGACCAGGAACTGGTCAAGGACGCACCGATGATGCTGGATTTCCTCTGCGACGACTGCAGGGAAGCTTTCGAGCAGCTAAAGGCAAATCTTGACGCCTTCGGAATCAAGTACGTAGTCAATCCGAAGATCGTCAGAGGACTGGATTACTATACGAAGACGGCCTTTGAATTCGTGACGACCAAAATCGGCGCGCAGGGCACCGTATGCGGCGGCGGCAGATATGACGGTCTCATCGAAGAAATCGGCGGTCCATCCACGCCGGGCGTTGGCTGGGGCATGGGTAAGGAGAGAATTCTCATGACTATGGAAGCCTGCGGCGTGGAGATTCCTGAACCGGCCGGAACGGACGTATTCATCGCTTTTATGGGAGAGCAGCCGAAGCTCTTCGCGCTGAAACTCATGCATGATCTCAGACTCAAGGGCGTCAGCGTTCAGATGGATGTCATGGGAAGAAACTTCAAGAACCAGTTCAAGTTTGCCAACAGAGTCAACGCTGCGAAGACGGTCATCATCGGTGAAAACGAACTCAATGACGGAATGCTGCAGATCAAGGATATGGAGTCCGGCGAACAGACGAGCGTTCCGATCGATGGAATCATCGAAGCACTGACAAAATAAGAACAGACATCAAAAACACTGAAGGAGATAGACGAATGGTATACAAGCGTACGCACATGTGCGGTCAGCTGAGAAGCGAGAACATCGGCGAGAAAGTCGTTCTGAACGGATGGATCCAGAAGAGGAGAAACCTGGGCGGTCTGATTTTCTGTGATGTGAGAGATAAAACAGGAATTACACAGGTCGTGTTTAACGACGAGACCAGCGAAGAACTCTTCGCGTTGGCAGATACACTGAGAAGTGAGTATGTAGTAGGCGTAAAGGGCGTTGTTGTTGAACGTGAATCGAAGAACCCGGAAATGGAGACCGGTGACATAGAAGTCATCGCCGATGAACTGGTGATTTACTCAAAATCCGAAACACCGCCGATTTACATCAAAGACGATGACAATGTAGACGACAATCTGAGACTGAAGTACAGATACCTGGATCTGCGTAAGAAAAAGATGCAGGACAATCTGTCGTTCCGCGCAGCTCTCACAACGTTGGCGAGGAACTACTATGCCGAACAGGGTTTCACGGAAGTAGAGACTCCGATGCTCATAAAATCCACTCCGGAAGGTGCCAGAGACTATCTGGTGCCGAGCAGAATCAATCTCGGCAGATTTTATGCGTTGCCACAGTCGCCGCAGACCTTCAAGCAACTGCTCATGGTCGGCGGTACAGACCGTTACTTCCAAATTGTCAAATGCTTCCGAGACGAGGATCTGAGAGCCGACCGTCAGCCGGAATTCACCCAGATCGACTTGGAGATGTCCTTTGTGGACGTGGATGATGTCATTGAAATCCAGGAGGGTTTCCTCAAGAGAGTCATGAAGGAAATGAAAGGCATCGATATCGAGACGCCGTTCCCGCGTATGACTTGGGAGGAAGCGATGACCCGTTACGGCAGCGATAAACCGGATACCAGATTCGGTTTTGAACTCTGCGATCTGACGGATAAAGTCAGAGATTGCGAATTTAAGGTCTTTACCGATGCTATTTCAGCAGGCGGCAGTGTTCGCGGTATCTGCATCACAGGCGGCGCAGAAAACTATACACGTAAGAAAATCGACAAACTGACGGAAGCTGTGAAGAGCTACGGAGCCAAGGGAATGGTCTGGATGAAGAAGACTGGCGAAGGAGTATCATCTTCTGTGAACAAGTTCTTCACACCGGAGCAGCTGGAAGATCTGGCTGACACGATGGATGCAAAGGCAGGAGACCTGATGCTGATTATCTCCGACTCCAATAAGGTCGTATTTGACAGCCTGGGATTCTTGAGACGTCATATCGCAGGGGAGATGGGACTGTTGGATGACAATCAGTTTAACTTTCTCTGGGTTGTCGATTTCCCTCTCTTCGAGTACGACGAGAAGGAGGACAGATGGTCCGCGATGCATCATCCGTTCACATCACCGAAGGCGGAACACGCACAGCTTCTGAAGACAGACCCGCACAGGTGCCTGGCGAACGCTTACGACATCGTCCTGAACGGTGTTGAACTGGGCGGCGGAAGCATCAGAATTCACGATCAGGAGATGCAGGAAGACATGTTCAAGGCACTGAACATGACGCAGGATGATATTGACGAGAAGTTCGGCTTCCTGGTTGAAGCCTTCAAGTACGGTGCTCCACCTCACGGCGGATTGGCATACGGTCTCGACAGACTGGTTATGCTTCTCACAGGGGAGAAGTCTATCCGTGAAGTCATCGCGTTCCCGAAGAACCAGAATGCACAGTGCATGGTCAGTGAGGCGCCGGGTCTGGTCGATGAAGCGCAGCTTGATGAGCTGGGAATACAGCTGAAAAAATGAAACGGATAGGAATACTCGGCGGCACGTTCGATCCCGTTCATTACGGGCACATCGCTCTGGCGGAAGACGCGGTCAGAGAAGCAAATCTGGATGAGGTTGTCATGATACCTGCCCGCATACAGCCCTTCAAACAAGATCGGGAGTATGCATCCGGCGAGGACAGATTCAACATGATCGCCCTGGCGGCGGGAAAGAACGATCATGTCACAGTATCGCGATATGAATTGGAACAGGAAGGCGTATCCTACACATATCTGACGCTTCGGCATATGCAGGAGTTCTTCGGTGAGGATACAAGATTGTTCTTTATTACAGGCACAGATAGTTTTCTGAAGATCGATACCTGGAGAAACGCAGAGGAGCTGCTGACGAAGTACTCGTACATCATCGGCACCAGACCGGGATACCGACAGGATGAGTACCGGGAAGCTCTGCAGCGGATAACGGATACCTATGGAACAGAAGTCATCAGTATGCACAAGACGGAACTTGATATATCCGCAACACAGATCAGGGAACTGGTAGCAGCTGGAAAACCGATCGATGAACTTGTGCCGCCAGAGGTGAACAGATACATCGAAGAGCATGGATTATACAGAGTGTGAAAGACTGAAAAGAGAAATCATGCCGTACATCGAGGAGCATCTCAAGCCATCCCGTCTGGAGCATACGCTTCAGGTAACCAAACTTGCGAGAGAGATGGCAGCGAAATTCGGCGCAGATGAGAACAAAGCGGAAATCGCGGCGCTCCTGCATGATATGGCAAAATACGAGAAACGACCAGGTGTGAATATGGATTTCGCCCACGGCGGAATCGGCGCTGAGATGTCAGCAGAACTCTTCGAAATCGACGATCAGGATATCTTGAACGCGATTCGATATCACACGACAGGCAGGGCGGGAATGTCCACATTAGAAAAAATCATATTTCTTGCCGATGCAATCGAACCGGGCAGAAAGTACCCCGGAGTCGATGAAATCAGGAAGGTTGCCGAGACGGATCTCGATGGAGCATGTATCCTGTCTCTGCAGCGAACCATAGAACACGTAAGAGATGAAAAGGGATGGTATCTGCATCCCGCAACCATAGAAGCAAAAGAATATTTGGAGGAAACACATTAATGGAACCAAAAGAACTGGCAGAACTGATTGCAAAAACACTGGATGACAAGAAGGGCATTGACGTAGCGCTGATCGATATCGCGGAGCGAAGCTCCTTCGCCGATTACTTCGTACTGGTGAGCGCCGGCAATGAAAGGCACGCTCAGGCCCTGAGGGACGCTGTGGAAGAAGTGCTGGAACCCCTTGAGATATTCCCGAAGAACGTTGAGGGAAAGAACAAGCCAACCTGGATTCTGATGGATTACAGAGACGTCATCGTCAACATCATGACCCAGGACGCCAGAGACAAGTACAGTCTGGAAAAAATCTGGGGCGACTGTGAGATAACACTTTGCAATTAAGCATAAATAACCGGAGGAAAAGATGAAAGACAGATATAACTTCAGTGAAATCGAGAAAAAATGGCAGAAAATCTGGGAGGACACAAAAGCGTTTAAGGTAACGGAGGATCCGGATAAGGAGAAATACTACGTTCTTGAAATGTTTCCGTATCCATCCGGAAAGCTTCACATGGGACATGTGAGAAACTATTCCATCGGCGATGTCGTCGCCCGTTTCAGAAAGATGAACGGCTACAACGTGCTGCACCCGATGGGATATGACGCCTTCGGACTGCCTGCTGAGAATGCGGCCATTCAGCACAATGTTGAGCCTGCCGAGTGGACGTGGGGAAATATTGCGGAAATGAACAGACAACTGCGCCAGCTGGGTCTTTCCTATGACTGGGACAGGGAAGTAGCGACAGCACATCCGTCCTACTACAAGTGGATGCAGTGGATCTTCATTCAGTTCTATAAAGCGGGACTCGCATACAAGAAAGAGAGCCAGGTCAACTGGTGTCCAAGCTGTCAGACTGTACTTGCCAATGAGCAGGTTGTCGATGGTTGCTGTGAGAGATGCGGCGCCGTCGTTGGCAAAAAGAATCTATCACAGTGGTATTTCAAAATCACCGATTACGCTGAAAGACTCCTGTCAAATCTGGACAAACTGGATGGATGGCCGAACAAGGTCAAGATCATGCAGAGAAACTGGATCGGCAAATCCCACGGTGCGGAGGCCCAGTTCAAGATTCAGGATTACGATGAAACCCTGACGGTATTCACAACCCGTATCGATACCATTTACGGTACTACATTCATGGTGCTTGCTCCGGAGTATCCATCAGTACCGGATATGGTCAAGGGCACGGAATACGAGGCAGACGTAATGGCCTATATCGATCGTTGCGCTCACATGAGCGAAATCGACAGAACATCCACGACCAATGAGAAGACAGGCGTGTTCATTGGAAAGTACGCAATCAATCCATTCACAGGCAAGACCATGCCGATCTTCATCGCGGACTACGTACTCATGGGTTACGGAACCGGCGCGGTTATGGGCGTACCTGCGCATGACCAGCGTGACTTTGATTTCGCGAAGAAATTCGGACTTGAAATCATTCCGGTCATCGATCCACACGATCCTGACGTGGATCTCAACGACTTGAAAGAGGCCTGTGCGGCGGAAGGTACCGTTATCAATTCCGGTGAATTCAACGGGATGAACAACAAAGATGCCATCGAGAAGATTGCTGAAGTTGCCGACGAAAGAGGTATCGGCCGCAAGACAATCAACTACAGACTGCGCGACTGGCTGATTTCCCGTCAGAGATACTGGGGAACGCCGATTCCGATGGTTTACTGCGAGACATGCGGATGGGTTCCTGAGAAGGAAGAAAACCTTCCGGTGCTTTTGCCTACGGACGTGGAATTCACAGGCAAAGGCGAATCTCCGATTGTCACCAGCAAAAACTTCGTAGATACCGTTTGTCCTGTCTGCGGCAGACCGGCCAAGAGGGAAGTGGACACCATGGACACATTCCTCGATTCCTCATGGTATGAACTCAGATACTGCGACGCCAGAAATGATGAGGAAGTATTCAGCAAGGAAAAGGTCGACTACTGGATGAATGTAGACCAGTACATCGGCGGCGTTGAACACGCGATCATGCACCTCATGTACGCGCGTTTCTTCCAGATGGCGCTCTACGATCTCGGTCTGGTTAAAGATGAAGAACCGTTCCAGAATCTGCTTACCCAGGGAATGGTTATCAAGGGATATACAGACAGCGACGGCAACTATATCAAAGCAAAGATGAGCAAATCACTGGGCAATGTTGTAGGACCGGCTGAAATCATTGACAAGTACGGCGCGGATACAGCGAGACTGTTCATCCTCTTCGCAGCTCCGCCTGACAGAGAACTCGACTGGTCGGACGAAGGCGTCGAAGGTTCTTTCCGATTCCTGAATAGAATCTGGAGACTGGCGTATGATTTTAATGAGAAGTACGAGAACATCCCGGGAAGCTATGAAATCAGAAATGATGCTGATAAAAAGCTGGCGTACACACTCAACTACACGATCAAGAAGGTAACAGAAGACGTTCGCGACAGATTCAATTTCAATACGGCCATCAGCGCGGTCATGGAGCTGGTCAATGAGATGTACAGGTACAAGGAGGGAGACGTTAACGATGCTCTCTACAGCACCTGCATAAAGATGATTCTCGTGCTGCTGGCGCCGTTTGTTCCGCATATCACAGAAGAACTGTGGCAGGAACTCGGCTATGAAGGATATGTATATGATCAGAAGTGGCCGACATGGAACGAAGAAGAACTGAAGAAGGATGAAATTGAAATAGTTGTTCAGATCAACGGCAAGAACAAAGAAAAAATCAACATCCCTGGCGATGCGACGCGTGAAGATATGCTGCAGATCGCTGAGGAAAATGAAAAGATAAAGGGACTTACCGAGGGTAAGAATGTCGTCAAGGTAATTGCAGTACCTGGCAGACTGATCAATATCGTTGTGAAAGGTTAAGTCCCGGAAAGGACTCTATGGGAGAAAAGAAAAAAGACACCAGAAAATCGAAATCGGCACCGAAGAAGCAGCCCAAAAAAGCGAAGACGTCTTCGAGAAAACCTGCTCCTAAGGTGAGAATCATTCCTCTTGGCGGACTCGGAGAGATCGGCAAAAATATGACAGCCATCGAATTTGACGACGAGATACTGCTGGTAGACTGCGGACTTTCATTCCCTGATGACGATATGTTCGGAATCGATAAAGTCATTCCGGATTTCGATTATCTGATCAATACGGACAAGAAGATTAGAGGACTCATCATTACACATGGCCATGAGGACCATATCGGTGCAGTTCCGTATCTTCTGAAAGAGATAAATGTGCCAATTTACGGACTGAGATTTCCTCTTGGTCTTATAGAGAATAAACTGAAGGAGTTCGGACTCAGAGGTGATTTCAGATACATTGAGGCCGGCAAGGAATTCAGGGTAGGACGTCACTTCAACATTGAGCCGATCCGAATCACACATTCCATAGCGGATTCGGTCTGCTACAGCATTAAGACTCCTGCGGGTCGGATATTCCACACCGGAGACTTCAAAATCGACTATACTCCGGTGGACGGCAATCCAATTGATTTCGCACGATTGGCCCAGATTGGAATGGAAGGCGTTCTGCTGATGATGGCGGACAGCACAAACGTGGTTCGGCCAGGATACACCCAGTCCGAGATGGTTGTGGGTGAGACTCTGGATGTAATCTTCCGAGATACGAACAAGAGAATCATCATCGCTACATTCTCTTCCAATGTTCACAGAATACAGAAGATTATTGATATCGCCCTGAAATGCCATAGGAAAGTAGCCGTTTCAGGGAGGAGCATGGAGAATGTCGTCGATTTAGCCAGAGAACTAGGCTACATCAAAATTCCTGACAGCAAGCTTATCGATCTCGATAAGACAGGCAACATTCCAGACAAGGAACTCGTCATCATAACAACTGGAAGCCAGGGCGAGCCGATGTCGGCCCTTGCAAGGATGGCTTCCAACGAACACCGAAACATTCATATCAGAGCAAATGACATGGTCATCCTGTCCTCAACGCCTGTTCCGGGGAACGAGCTGACCGTTGCGAATGTCGTAAACAGACTGGTCGAGAAGGGTGCGGAAGTCATCTATTCAGACATTGCAGAGACCCATGTTTCGGGTCATGCCTGTCAGGAAGAACTGAAGCTCATGCATTCCCTGATCCGGCCGAAGTACTTTATGCCGGTACACGGCGAAGCGCGTCATCTCATCACACACGCAGAACTGGCCCGTGATCTCGGTATGCCGAAGGAAAACATCTTCATCCTGAACAACGGCGACTGCCTGCAGATCAATAGCAAAACTGCAGTAAGAATCGAAAATGCGGCTTCAGCGGATGGAATATTCGTAGACGGACTTGGTGTCGGCGATGTAGGAAATATCGTTCTGAGAGACAGACATCTGCTCTCAGAATCCGGACTGATTATCGTCGTTGCGACCATCGACAAACGAGAAAGGATGATCGTATCCGGACCGAATATCATATCCAGAGGATTTGTTTACGTCAAAGAAAATGAGGATTTGATCGACGCGGCCTGCGAGAGGGCGGAGTCCATCATCATAGATTGTCTGTCGAGAGATATGAAGGACTGGAACGGCATCAAGACTGCTGTACGAGAAGGTCTCAGAAAGTACATCTACGGCAAGACGAAGAGAAGTCCGATAATACTGCCGATATTTATGGAGGTATAACATGAACGTATATGATCAGGCTCATCAGCTGGCAGCAGCCATCAAAGAGTCGGAAGAATGCAAACAGTACACTGCAGTACGAGAAAAACTGGAAGCTAATCCGGAACTGAATTCCGCTGTTTCAGATTTTATGAAGAAGCAGTTCGAGTTCCAGACGAGCCAGCTCATGGGAAATGAAATCGATCAGGAAGAATTTGTGAAACTGCAGCAGCTTAGCGCAGTTCTCATGCAGGATCCGCTTACCAGCGAGTATTTCCAATGCCAGATGCGTTTCAGCACCATGATGTCAGATGTCTACAAGATCATCGGTGATACTGCCGATTTCGGTCTTGGACCAATGGGCGATATCGGCAACATGTAGCACATGTGGTGCCGGATTTGGCAGCAGATACAGAATCTGGTATAATCTATACGATAATAATTGGTCATAATTGCAATAATGATATAACACAAGAAAGGCGAGAACACTATGATTTACGCAGGAGATTTCAGAAAAGGTATTACATTCGAAATTGATGGCGACCCACATGTAGTCATTGATTTCCAGCATGTTAAGCCAGGCAAGGGAGCCGCATTTGTAAGGACGAAGCACAAGAACATCCTTACAGGCGCCATCAAGGAAGAGTCTTTCAACCCTGACGCCAAGTTCCCGAAGGCTCACATTGAGACGAAGACAATGCAGTATCTTTATTCAGACGGCGAACTGTATTACTTCATGGATCCTGAGACCTACGACCAGATTCCTCTCGCACAGGATCAGGTTGAAGAAGCGATGAAGTATCTCAGAGAGAATGACGAAGCGACGATCAAATTCTATAAGGGAAATGCATTCCTCGTAGAAGCTCCGAATTTCGTAGACCTTATGGTTACAGAGACAGAACCAGGCGTCAAAGGCGATACGGCCACCAACGTAACAAAGGACGCAACCGTCGAGACCGGTGCAGTCATCAAGGTTCCGATCTTCATTGAAGAGGGCGAAAGAATCCAGATAGATACCAGAACAGGAGAATATCTCGGGAGATCAAAATAATGGCTAAACTCAAGGTCCTATTCATCATTCTGCTGATCGTTGTCGTGGCGTTTTCAGCAGGACTCTTCGCGTACCTGAGCGGCATCGGCGCGGTGGATTCCGATGATACGGAAGATGTCTCCGTTGTGATTCCGCAGGGAAGCGGCGCCTCGGCTATTGTCGAGATTCTCGATGATGCCGGACTAGTTAAGAATCCGACCTTCGCGAAGATCAACGCCAGAATAGGCGGTTATGATTCACTTCAGGCGAACACTTACATCTTCAACAAATCCATGACGCTGCCTGAAATGATGAAAGCAATCAATACTGGCGACTTCGACTATATCTCAAAGACAGCCTTCCGTGTGGCGGAAGGATACAGGCTGACCCAGAGTGCGGAAGCGCTCGCCTCCGTCACGCCGTATTCCGCCAAAGAGGTTCTAGCTAAGTGGGATGATGAAACGTACGTCAGAGAGCTGATTGACAAGTACTGGTTCCTGACGGACGATGTGTTGGATGACGACGTTATTCATCCGTTGGAAGGGTACCTGTTCCCTGATACTTACTTCATCATGGATACGGAGCCTTCTATCGAAAGCATTACGGAACTTGCTCTGGACAGAATGGATGCCGTTCTGACGGAACGGAAGTCTGAAATTGAGAACTCGAATTATTCAGTGCACGAATTCCTGACGCTGGCTTCCATCGTCACGAAGGAAGGATGCGCGACCGATGAAGACGCCGCACATATCGCAGGCGTGTTCGTCAACCGTTTGAAGAAGGACATGTCTCTCGGCAGCGATGTAACGGTCTGCTACATCTTCGATGAAGACCGAGTGGATCTGAAAGTGTCACAGCTGGAATCTGACTCACCGTACAACGCCAGGAAGGTATCGGGCCTGATTCCGGGACCGATCTGCGCAGTTCCTGAGATCGCTATTGACGGCGTTCTGAACTATGCGGACACGGATGACATGTTCTTCTATGCCGGCCCGGACGGCACCATCTATTACGCTAAGACCAACGAAGAACACGAGAAGAACGTACAGGCTCATCCGTGGACTGAGGAGGATCTGGAGCAGTAAAAGAAACACATTTGAATGAACATTACCAATGAGATAATTTCAGCGTACATTGACAATTTTTATGTTAATGAGAACAGAGACCTTGAGGAACTCAGGGAATTTGCGGAACGACAGCATGTTCCCATCATCCTGAAAGATACAGAAAAGCTCCTCAAGGTCATCATGAAACTGAAAGAGCCCGCTCGCGTGCTGGAAATCGGCACCGCAGTGGGCTATTCGTCATGTGTATTTGCAGATTGCTGCGGATGCAGAGTACTTACCATCGAATCTGACGAAGCGAGTGCAAATACAGCACGTGCGAATATAGAAAATCTGGGATTTCAGAACCAGGTTGAAGTGCTTACCGGAGACGCCAGAGAAGTTCTGACATCTCTCTCAGCAGATGAAGGTTTTGACATTCTCTTCATCGATGCGTCAAAAAGTCACTATCGGGAATTCTGGGATCTGGCTATGCCGTTCATGAAAGATGAGAGCATGGCCATTTGCGATAATGTGCTCATGAGAGGCATGACCGCTTCTGACGAGTACGATGAAAGAGGCAGACATAGAACATCTATCAAGAGGATGCGCGAGTTTATAGAATACATCAACAATCTGGACTATGCGGAGACTGCTGTGCTTCCCGTAGGAGACGGCGTTTCCATCAGTCTGATTGACAAATCACAGATACAGAAACATGGACAGAGTTGAATTGCTGGCACCGGCCGGCGATCTTGAAAAACTGAAAATAGCTGTGGAATACGGAGCGGACGCTGTGTACTTCGGCGGGGAGATGTTCTCTCTGCGCGCCGGGGCAGGTAATCTGACTGCCGATGAGATGCGGGAGGGCACAGAATACGCTCACAGCCGCGGAGTGCGTTGTCATCTGGCCCTGAATGTCTACGCCCATAATGAGGACATTGAGCCGTTACGCACCTATTTGGAGGACGTCAAGGATATTCCGGTAGATGCTTACATCGTCTCCGATCCTGCTGTCATGCAGATTCTGAGAGAGGTAATTCCAGATGCTGAGATGCATCTTTCCACGCAGGCAAATATGACCAACTACGTGACGGCCAATTACTGGAGATCACAGGACGTCAAGAGACTGGTTCTTGCCAGAGAACTCTCTCTGGATGAAATCAGAGAGATTCGTGAAAATCTTCCTGACGATACAGAGCTTGAGGCTTTTGTACATGGAGCCATGTGTATTTCTTATTCAGGCAGATGTCTTCTCAGTAATTTTATGACGGGGAGAGACGCCAATCGAGGAGCTTGCGCTCATCCGTGCAGATATAAATACAGAGTGGAAGAGGAGAAACGCCCCGGCGAGTACTGGCCGGTTGATGAGGACGCAAGAGGCACATATATTTTCAACAGCAAAGACCTTTGCATGCTGGATCATCTGCCGGAACTGATTTCCGCCGGCGTAAATTCCTTCAAAATTGAAGGGCGCATGAAGAGTATCTTCTACATTGCGCACGTCATCAAAGCGTACCGCAGGGCTATCGACGCTTACTACCAAGATCCGGATGGATACCGGTATGACCCTACCTGGTTCACGGAAATGTGTAAGGCAAGCCACAGGGATTTCACTACAGGATTCTACTTTCAGAAACCTGACAGCGACGCCCAGGAATACAGCAGCAGTTCCTATATCCGCGACTATTCCTTCACCGGTCTGGTCAAAAGCTATGATCCGGAAACTAAAATCGCTGTCGTAGAACAGAGGAACAAGATGGATCTCGGCGATATCATTGAGATTTTCGGACCGGAAGGCGACGCTTTCACACAGAAACTCAACTACATGACGGATGAGGAAGGCAGCCCAATTGAATCGGCGCCTCATCCGCAGCAGATATTGCATATTAAGATGGCTCAGCCTGTGGCTGAGATGTACATGCTCAGAAAGGAGAAATAACCGATGTCAGAAGGTCCTTTGCTTCCCTTATGGGGTGTAATCATAGGCCTTGCGCTCATTATCATCAACGCATGGTTCGCAGCAGCGCGCAAATCGATATCCGAATCAAACAGAACAAAACTGAGGGAACTGGCCGATGACGGCAGCACAAGAGCGAAAGCGGCACTGCCGGTAGCGGAAAATCCTCCGGTCTTCAAACTGTCACTGAGAGTACTGAATGTCATTATCTACATGCTGTACTGTCTGGTGTGCATGGGTATGATCGGCATACCGCTCTATGTGAAGTTCGTTGCTATGTGGGAATCAGAAACAGCAGCGGTCATCGCAGCGTTTCTCATCGTGTTCATCATATCCCTGATAATGCTTATGGCGCTCGGTGAAATGCTTCCGCGCAGAATCGCCATGCAGCATGCAGAAGGCGTTCTGATGACAACGTCAGGCACGATCAAGGCGATCAATGTATTTCTGAAGCCTGTGACAGCCTGTATCGCCGGTTTATCGATCGTCTTCCTCAAACTGTTCCGTCAGAGAGCCGATCTCAATGACAATGAATATTCAGAGGAAGATATCGTCGATATGCTGGAGGCCGGTCAGGAGAGCGGCGAACTGAAAGAAGAAGGCAAGAAGATGATTACCGGCGTTTTCGCCTTCGACGATATTCTGGCTTATGAAATCATGACGCCGAGGACAGATGTCTTCGCCATCGATATCAACGATCCACCGGAGGAGTATATCGATGAGCTGATGAGCCTGAAGTTTTCCCGTATTCCGGTTTACGAAGACGATAGCGACAACATCATCGGTATTCTGAACATCAAAGACTATCTGATTCAGGCGAGAGAGCAGGGTTTTGACAATGTTGACATAAAATCGATATTGCGAACCCCTTATTTCGTGCCTGAGACAAAGAATATCGATTCGCTTTTCTTCGAACTGCAGAAGACAAAGCAGCAAATCGCCATTCTGATCGACGAATACGGCGGATTCTGCGGGATCGTCACAATGGAAGATATCATCGAAGAAGTAATGGGTGACATCGATGACGAATACGACGAAGAAGAACAGGAACTGACGAAAATCGGTAAAGATCTGTACCGCGTTGAAGGAAGTATGTATCTGGATGACATCAACGAGGAACTGGGTACGGATCTGGAATCTGAGGATTCTGAAACCATCGGCGGATTCATCATCGATATGTTCGGTGAGATTCCGGACGAGGACGATCTTGGAAAAGAAATGACTTGGGAAAACCTTGTATTTACCATCGAATCCGTCAAAGACAGACGTATCGAGAAGGTCATCATGAAGATCAATGAAAAAGAAGATACAGATAAGGACAAGGAATAATGGCAGAGGATAAAGAAGTTCTGACAGTATCCGACGACGTGCTGGCTGTATGTGCCATCAACGCGACGCTTAAGACAGAAGGCGTGGCTGAGATGGCCGGCGGCATCACAAATACGATCAGCAAAAGCATCCGCGGCAAGGAACTGGTCGCGAAAGGCGCTAAAGTCACACGGAATAACGATCAGATTGAGATCGATCTTCACGTGATTGTTTCCTATGGCTGTAAGATTCCTCAGGTGGCCTGGGACATACAGGATAATGTCAAAAGTGAAATCCGCAGCATGACGAATATGAAGCTCAACGCAGTCAATATTCACGTTGAGGGAGTAAAGAAAGATGACTAGAAACGACGCACGGGAAATAATGATGCAGATTCTCTATGAGCTGGATGCACAAAAGGCTTTGGAGGAAGCTAAAGCAAATCAGCTTGCGGGCGAGAGGCTTCCAGGGGATCACGCTGTCAGAGGCGGGAAGATCCTCTCAGCTATTGTCGCTCATCTGGACGAGATTGATAATGACATCAACAAACATGCGGACAGATGGAAGACCAGCAGAATGCCGAAGGTGGATCTTGCGATTATGCGCCTCGCCTGCGGAGAAATGCGCTACTGTGACGATATTCCGGAAGCAGTATCCATCAATGAAGCCATCAATATGGCTAAAAAATACAGCACGGACAACTCCGCTCGGTTCATCCACGGCGTGCTTGGTGCTGTATCCAAAGGCAAACAAAATGAGTGAACACTGTGTTCTGGGAATAGACACCAGCAACTATAAAACATCTGTTGCGCTGATCCGCGATGGCAGAGTCATTGCTGATCTGAGAAAGTTTCTGTCTGTGAAAGAGGGACAGAGAGGACTGAGACAGTCAGAAGCTCTGTTCCAGCATGTGCAGAACCTTCCGGAACTCTTCACCCGCCTCAGAGAAGAATACAGCGGGACAATCGATGCGGTGTCATTTTCAACAAGACCGAGACCGGTCGACGGTTCTTACATGCCGTGCTTCACAGCAGGCATGAGCCAGGCCGTTTCCATTGGATCCTCGATGGATATCCCTGTGATTGGCTTTTCACACCAGGAGGGGCATATCGAGGCCGTGCTTTCTGCTTTTGAGCAAAGGCCGGAAGGTAAGTTTGCAGCATGTCACTTCTCAGGAGGGACATGCGAAGTATTGCAGATCACACAGAAGGAGCATGAGACCTGCACAGCCGTATCCTTTGAACGGCTCAGCGGTGAACGCGCCTTCTATGAGATAGATATTACAGGCGGGACGAAGGATATCTCCTATGGACAAGTCCTGGACAGAGCGGGAGTCGCCATGGGACTTCCGTTCCCGTGCGGACAGGCTTTGGATGAAATAGCTCTTTCTGCTGACTGCTGCACAAAACTGCTGACCCCTGTCAAAGCGGATCATGCTGCGGTTCATCTGTCCGGTTTTGACACCCAAATCAGAAACCGGCTAAAAGAGATGCAGGAATCCGGAGATATACCGTCGTCATTCATCAGTGAAGTATTTGAGAAAATCTCGGATTCCATGGTTGCGATGATCACACAGAACGCCAATCTTACTGGAACGGATCGCATATTCATGTCAGGAGGCGTTTCGTCCAGCCGTTTTATCAGAACATATATTACAGAAGAGCTGCGTAGGAATGGAATCAGCGCATACTTTGCCTCTGCGGAACTGTCTTCGGACAACGCGGTAGGTACTGCGCTGTTGGGCAGCAGGTACTTATGGGGCTGAAACCGATCAGAGTTGGACAGTTGAATAATTACATCGGACGCGTTCTCAAGACGGATCCGATTCTCGGCAATGTTTCCGTGATTGGAGAAATCAGCAACCTGAAGTTCCACAGTTCCGGGCATGTGTATTTCTCCCTGAAGGATGAGACCAGCAAGGTGAACTGTTTCCTTGCTGCCTCTAACCTTGAACGCATTACCTGTCCGATGGAAGAAGGAATGGAAATCATCGCCTCCGGGTACATTTCTGTATATGAACGAGGCGGGTATTATTCTCTCAATATTCGCGATGTTGAAGTGAATGGGGAAGGGCAGCTTGCCGTTCAATTCGAGAAACTGAAGGCAAAACTGGAAAAGGAAGGACTCTTCGCAGCGGAGAACAAGAAACCGTTGCCTGTGTTTCCATCGAAAATCGCCGTGGTGACTTCGGAAACGGGCGCAGCTGTGCGGGATATCATCAGAACTATTAAAAATAAAAATGACTACGTGGATATCCTCGTGTATCCGGTTCTCGTTCAGGGTCCGGCAGCGGCGAAGGATATTGCAGACGCTATTACGGACATCAATGAGAACTACAAAGATATCGATATAATCATCACTGGCCGCGGTGGCGGTTCCATGGAAGAACTGTGGGCGTTCAACGAGGAAATCGTTGCCCGCAGCATATTCGCATCGGACATACCTGTCATCTCCGCGGTTGGACATGAAACAGATTTCACCATTTCCGATTTTACGGCTGATTACAGAGCCGCCACACCGACGGCAGCCGCTGAGATGGCCGTTCCAGATACAGGAGAAATCAGGCAGTCCCTTGAGGAAATGAAAGAGAATCTAGCTGCAAGTCTCATTCAGAGTATTGAGCTCAGGAAGAACAGACTTTCTGCGCTGGATCCAAATGCTTTTGCCAATGGCATCACTACGAGAATTGCTTATGAACAGATGAACGCTGACAGAATCATTGAATCCATGGGCGAACATCTGAAAAACAGAATCGCTTCCGGAAAAGAGCGAATTGAATTGCTCCGTGCGCTGATTGACGCTGCAGATCCAAAGGGCATTCTTGCTCGCGGCTACAGTGTTGTAACAGATGAAGAAGGAAATGTAATCAGCCGCTCCAATCAACTGAAGATCGGACAGAACGTGACTATAGAAACAGGTTCCGGTACGGCTGGAGCCGAAATCACCAGTGTGAACTGAGGAGGATCTGATAATGGCAGAGAAAAAAATGACATTTGAACAGTCACTCAAAAAACTGGAAGACGCTTCTGAGAAACTCAAATCCCAGGAGACTTCTCTGGAAGACGCAATCAAAAACTACGAAGAAGGGCTCAAGGCTTATAAAGAGTGCTCTAAAATACTGGAAGAAGCACAGCATAAGGTGGAGGTGCTTACAAAATGATTGACAGAACGTTTGATGACTACAAGGCTCTCATTGATGAGCATCTTATGGATTTCATCCCTGATATCGACCAGAAGAGCATCACGCTCTATGATTCCATGCGCTATAGTCTTAATGCCGGCGGCAAGAGGATTAGGCCAGTTCTGCTTATGGCGGCTTGCGAATTCTGCGGCGGCAGCGCGGAGGAAGCTCTTCCATATGCATGCGCTTTGGAATACTTGCACACTTATTCCCTGATTCATGACGATCTGCCGTGCATGGATGACGATGAGCTAAGACGGGGTCAGCCGACAAATCACATGGTTTACGGCGACGGCGTTGCCACTCTGGCGGGGGATGGACTGCAGGCGGCGGCTTATGAAGCTATGCAGAGAGATATGCTTTTGTACTTCGACAACTTTGATGCGCTCAAGAGCAGAATCAGAGCTGCTTATGAGATTGTGAAGGGCGCAGGCGTCACCGGTATGGTCGCTGGGCAGATTGCAGATGTAGAAGCTGAGAACAAACGGTGTTCAAAAGAACTTCTGGACTACATACATATCACAAAAACAGCCGCTATGATTATCGGTGCAGTGAGAGCGGGGGCCAGACTTGGCGACTGCTCTAAGGAAGATCTGGAAAATCTCACTGTATATGCTGAAAATCTGGGACTCGCGTTCCAGGTATGCGACGATATTCTCGACGTCGAAGGGAACCAGGAACTCCTCGGAAAGGAAGTGGGTCACGACGAGGCAAACAGCAAATCCACATATCCCGCTCTCTACGGCCTGGACGAATCCAAAGCCAAACTGAGGCAGCTGACGGATGCGGCGAAGGATGCTCTCGCCGAATACTATGACAACGCGGAGCTCTTCGTCGATTTGGCGGAGCAACTCTGCTCAAGGGTTTACTAGAATGAACAATTACTTATCAGAACACAATTTTCCGGAAGATCTGAGGACCATGGATTATGACCAGCTTGAGCTGCTTTCCTATGAACTCAGAGACTTTCTGATAGAATCCGTATCGAAGACGGGAGGTCATCTGGCTTCCAATCTTGGCATCGTGGAGCTGACGATCGCGCTGCACAGATGTTTTGATACGCCGAAGGATAAAATCATCTGGGATGTTGGACACCAGTCCTACGTACACAAGATTCTCACCGGCAGAATGAAGGAGTTCGACTCCCTCAGAAAATTCGGTGGCATCAGCGGGTTCCCGAAGACATGTGAAAGCGAATACGATGTATTTGATACAGGTCACAGCAGTACGTCCATATCCCTTGGACTTGGTCTGGCTACTGCCCGAGATCTCAGCGGCGATGATTACAAAGTCGTATCTGTTATCGGCGACGGAGCCATGACAGGCGGTCTTGCCTATGAAGCGCTCAACAATGCGGGAAGCAGGAACACCAATCTGATCGTCATCCTGAATGACAACGGAATGTCCATCTCGCAGAATACCGGTGGTCTTTCCAGATCGCTGGAACGCATCACCAGCACTGACAAGTATGTGCATATGAAAACGACAGTCAAAAAAGGTCTGTCGAAAGTACCGGTCGTAGGCGAGAGTGTGATTTCCGGAATCCACAACGCCAAAAAGGATATTAAATACGCAGTGATTGACGGCATACTCTTCGAGGAACTGGGCTTTAAGTACATTGGCCCTGTTGACGGACATGATATTCCTGAGCTGTGTCAGACATTGGAACGGGCCAAGAAGCTCAGCGGTCCGATTCTCGTGCACGCAGTCACACAGAAGGGCAAGGGCTATTCGCAGGCGGAACGCCATCCGAACGTGTTCCACGGAATCGGCGCCTTTGATATTGATACAGGAAAACCGATCGGATCATCTTCCGGTAAATCCTATTCAGCTGTCTTCGGCGACAAGCTGATTGAAATGGCGGAAAAAGATGATCGTGTCATCGGCATCAGCGCAGCCATGACTGACGGCGTCGGATTGGAATGCTTTTGCAAGAAGTATCCGAAGCGGTTCTTTGATGTCGGTATCGCCGAGGGACACGGCGTTACATTCTCCGCAGGCCTCGCAAAAGCAGGAAAACGTCCTTACGTAGCGATTTACTCATCCTTCCTGCAGAGAGCCTACGATCAGATTCTGGAGGATGTATGTCTGCAGAATCTGCCGGTGACATTCTGCATCGACAGGGCTGGCGTCGTTGGCGCCGACGGGGAAACCCACCACGGACTCTTCGATCTGGTGTACCTGCGGTCCATGCCGGGTATGACGGTTTTCGCTCCAAAGGACGGAGCGGAACTGGAAGCAATGATGGAACAATCGCTGCAAATTGACGGACCTTGCGCAATTCGCTATCCGCGCGGAAAGGCTGTAGATCTCGGTATGCCGGCTGCGGCAGAAGCAGGAAAGTCCCAAAGACTGAAAGAGGGCATTGATGCCGATATCTGGGCGGCCGGTTCAATGGTGAACCCTGCTCTGGAAGCATCGGCGCTTCTTGAAGAGGAGGGAATCTACGCAGGTGTGGTTAACATCGCAAGCGTAACTCCATTTGATGAAGAAATGCTCCGTACTTCTTCCGATACGGTTCCGTTAATCGTGACCATCGAAGACGGTATCGTTACAGGAGGAGTGGGGGAATCCATCCGTGCCCTCACCGCTGACTGCATTACGAAGGTGGTCAACCTCGGATGGCCGGACCGCTTCATTGAACACGGCAGTCAGGATGAACTGTACAGAAAATACGGTCTGGACGCTGCGTCCATCGCCGACACGATCAGAACAAACACCAGATGAAAAAACGACTCGATGTACTGACAACAGAAAGAGGATTGTTTCCTTCGAGAGAAAAGGCGAAATCTTCCATTATGGCCGGTTTGGTCTACGTGGACGATGTGCTTTGCGATAAGCCGGGTACGCCTGTGGACGAAAGCGCCAAAATCGCCGTAAAAGAGGATTTATGTCCATATGTGAGCCGTGGAGGGCTGAAACTGGAAAAAGCCCTTAAAACGTGGAATTTCGCCCTCACAGGCGCAAAGGCAGTAGATATTGGTGCTTCCACCGGTGGATTTACGGACTGTATGCTCATGAATGGGGCCAGCAAGGTCTACTGCATCGACGTAGGCTACGGCCAGTTGGATTGGAAACTGCGCAACGATCCCAGAGTTGTGAATATGGAGAAGTGCAATGTCCGTTATCTGGATGTTGACGAAATCGGCAGAGATGTTGATTTTATCAGTATCGACGTTTCCTTCATCTCCCTGAAACTCGTATTCCCGGTTGCTTCTCAGCTGCTCTGCGACAGCGGCTGTCTGGTATGTCTTGTAAAACCGCAGTTTGAAGCAGGTCGTGAGCAGGTAGGAAAGAAGGGAATCGTACGGGATCCACAGGTTCACGCGCAGGTTATCTGCAACGTCATGGAATACGGAGAAGAGAACGGATTGTTCTCATGGGGGCTCACGTATTCTCCGGTAACGGGAACCAAAGGAAATATAGAATATCTTCTTTTCATGAAGAAGCAAAAATGCGATAATGATATAGATGTGGAAGACGTTGTTGCGGACTCCCACAGAGAATTGAAATAAGGGCGTACGCCTTTATATATACAACAATTATTTTTCAATACTATAAACAAAGGAGACAGATGATATGGAAATTTCCAACAGAGTAGGAGTAATGCAGTTCTCACCGATCAGAAGATTCAACAAGTACGGTTTTGAGGCTGAAGCAAACGGCAAGACGGTTTACCGCCTCAACATCGGACAGCCTGATGTTGAGACGCCACCGTGCTTCAAGGAAGCAATCAACAACTTCGATAAGAAGGTTATTGCTTATGCTGAATCAGGCGGCGTTACGGAACTTCTCGACGCTATGATCGATTATATGGGCATGTACGACATGCACTATACGAGAGATAACATCCTCATCACCAACGGCGGATCTGAAGCTCTGACACTCATCTTCACTGCTCTGCTGAATCCTGGCGAAGAGGCGATCATCGCGGAGCCTTTCTACACCAACTACAATACGTTCTGCAACCAGGTCAACGGCGTGCTCGTTCCGCTGACGACATCCGCAGACGACGGTTACGCATGGGCCAAGAAGGATCTCATCGAGGCAGCGATCACGCCGAAGACGAGAGCAATCTGCTGCATCAGCCCGGGCAACCCGACAGGTAGAGTACTGACCCTTGATGAGATGAAGCTAATCGGCGAAATCGCCAAGGAACACGACCTGTGGATCATCTCCGACGAAGTATACAGAGAATTTGCTTACGACGGAAGAGAAGTCACTTCCTTTGGTATGCTGGAAGATCTGGCGGACAGAGTCGTTCTCGTTGACTCCGTATCCAAGAGATACTCCGCATGCGGCGCGAGAGTCGGCGCAGTCATCTCCAAGAACGAAGACCTCATGAGCGGCATCCTGAAGCTGGCGCAGGGCAGACTCTGCTGTCCGACTCTGGAACAGGTCGGCGCAGCGGCGCTCTACAGAATGGACAAGTCCTACTATGATCAGATGAGAGACGAATACTGCGCAAGAAGAGACGCGGCTTACGAAGAAATCTCCAAGATTCCTGGCGTTGTATGCCAGAAGCCTGGCGGCGCATTCTACATGACAGCGAGACTTCCGGTCGAAGATGTAGAAGACTTCCTCATGTTCATGCTGACAGAATTCGACGACAATGGTGAAACGGTTATGTTCACACCGGCCGGCGGTTTCTACGCAACACCGGGACTTGGTAAAGACGAGATGCGTATCGCGTACGTTCTCGCACCGGAGAAGATGAGAAGGGGAGCTGAACTAATCAAGCTCGGCATCGAAGCTTATAATAAGAAGCTCGGCAAGTAAGGAGAGGAAATTGGCAAAATCAAAGCTATCGCCCATGATGCAGCAGTATCTTGATATCAAGGAGGAACACAAGGATGAAATCCTGTTCTTTAGGCTGGGCGATTTCTACGAGATGTTCTTTGATGATGCCATCACCGCTTCAAGAGAACTTGAACTCACATTAACAGGTAAACAATGCGGTTTAGAAGAAAGGGCTCCCATGTGCGGAGTCCCTTTCCATGCCGCGGATACCTACATCGCCCGTCTCATAGGCAAAGGCTACAAGGTCGCCATCTGCGAACAGGTGGAAGATCCTGCCGCGGCCAAAGGTATCGTCAGGCGCGAGGTGATACAGATCGTCACGCCTGGCACAGCCATGACCAGCACCATCCTCAACGACAAGGAGAACAACTACATCGCATCCGTGTTCTCGTCCGGGGAAGGCATCGGCCTTTCTTATTGCGACGTTTCTACCGGAGAAATCTGCCTCACGTCATTTTCCGGACCGGGAGCCAGACAGACTCTTATCAACGAACTGGTGAAGATCAACGCCAGAGAACTCATCTTAGATGAAACCACTTCTGATATTCTGGACGTCGAAGACCTGAAGACAGTGATCGACCCGTACATCAATCTGATTGGCGATAAATTCTATCGTCAGGACGCTATGCGGGATACCATCCGCCGTCAGTTCAGCGTCACATCTGCGAGGGGACTGGGCGTCGAAGAGGGTACCGATGCAGAGACAGCCCTTGGAGCGCTGCTTTTGTATCTCTATGACACGCAGAAGAGCGATCTGTCCCATATCAGAACACTGTCCGTATACTCCGTAGGACAGCACATGTCACTGGATAAAGCCACCATTAAGAACCTGGAACTGACGGAGACCCTCTTTGAGAAGAAACTGCAGGGGTCTCTTCTCGGCGTGCTCGATAAGACGCATACCGCCATGGGTTCCAGAACGATGAAGCACTGGCTTCGCCAACCGCTGAACAATGCGGATATGATCAACGCCAGGCTGGATGCTGTGGAAGTCTTGCTGGAAGATGTGCTTACCCGGAACAACATTAAAGAAAACCTGAAGAAAATCTACGACTTCGAGCGGCTTGCCGGAAGAATTGCGACTGGCAGAGCGAACGGCCACGATCTGGTGGCTTTGGCCGATTCCTGCAGAGTGCTTCCGGAAATCCGGATGGATCTTTCTTCACTGGAATCCGCTCTCATCACACAGCTTCGTGAAGACATCTATCCGTTGGAGGATGTCTGCGACATGATTGATTCCGGCATTGTCGACGAACCGCCGTTTACCATCAAAGAAGGCGGTCTGATCAAGGGCGGTTATTCACAGGAACTGGACGAACTCAAGGCATCGATCCACGACGCCCAGCAGTGGATTGCCTCCCTGGAAGCGACGGAAAAAGAGCGAACCGGAATCAAGAACCTCAGAGTGGGGTTCAACAAAGTGTTCGGATACTACATCGAGGTCACCAAATCCAATTACGATCTGGTACCGGATGATTACATAAGAAAACAGACTCTCGTCAACTGCGAGCGGTTCATCACGCCGCAGCTGAAGGAGACGGAACGGCTTGTTCTCAATGCGGAAGCGGAGATCAACAAGCTGGAATACGAACTGTTCTGCGACATGCGGGACAGACTCAAGGACTACATTGCCGAGATACAGAGAACTTCCCACGCAGTGGCCGTCCTTGACGTGCTTGCTGCTTTTGCGCAGGTCGCGGAGAAGAATGATTACGTCAAGCCTGTCATCGATGAGGGAGATGTCATTTCCATCGAGCAGGGACGTCATCCGGTCATCGAACAGACGGTGCGGGACAGCATTTTTGTATCCAATGATACTTACCTCGACTGCGATAAGTCCGGACTGATGATTATCACCGGACCGAATATGTCCGGTAAATCCACATATATGAGACAGACGGCTCTCATCGTCCTCATGGCGCAGGCCGGTTGTTTCGTTCCTGCGGCCCGCGCTCACATCGGGCTCTGCGACAGAATATTCACCAGAATCGGCGCATCGGACAATCTGGCCCAGGGACAGTCCACGTTCTTCGTGGAGATGAGCGAACTGGCTTATATCCTCAATTCCGCCACGTCGAAGAGTCTCATCATCCTCGATGAAATCGGACGCGGAACCAGCACTTACGACGGGCTGTCCATCGCCTGGGCGACGGCGGAATTCGTATCCAAACGGCACATCCGTACGCTCTTCGCGACCCATTACCACGAGATGACGGTTCTGGAGAACACCATGGACGGTGTCCGCAACCTGAATGTTGACGTCATTGAAGACAACGGCAATATCGTATTCCTGCACAAGATCATTGAAGGCTCCGCTTCACGGAGTTATGGCATCCACGTCGCACAGCTGGCAGGCGTTCCGGAGGAGCTGCTCATCAACGCCAGAGGGCATCTGGACAGTCTGGGCGGCGATATGGCGGAAAACGCCGAAGTCGTGAAGGAGAACACTGGGGAGACACAGCTCACGTTCTTTGAGACTATGCCTGATCCGGTCAAAGAAAAGCTGCAATCACTGGATCTCATGAATACGACGCCTTCTGAAGCGCTGAAGATTCTTGAGGATCTGAAGAAACATCTATAGATATCAATCCGATGATCAGAGTATTAGATAAGCACATTGCTGACAAAATCGCCGCAGGCGAGGTCATAGACCGGCCCGTATCCATCGTCAAGGAACTGGTCGAAAACGCAGTCGACGCAGGAGCCGATTCCATTACTGTGGAAATTCGGGAGGGCGGCAGGACCTACATCCGCGTTACCGATAATGGCTGCGGTATCCCTTCGGAAGAAGCGGAGACGGCTTTCATGCGCCATGCCACGAGCAAAATCTCCACAGAGCAGGATCTTGACCGTATTGAGACCCTCGGCTTCCGGGGAGAAGCCCTGGCCAGCATCTGCGCCGTCGCCAGAGTAGAACTGATTACGAAGACCGCGGACTCTAAATCGGGTCGTAGGCTTGTTGTGGAGAGCTCACGTGTTCTGGAAAACAGCGCCACGGGATGTCCGGACGGCACTACCGTAACGGTCCGGGATCTGTTCTTCAACGTGCCGGCAAGGTACAAATTTCTCGCGACCGATGCTGCCGAGGCCAGGCGGATCATCGATTTCATGTCACGTATCGCGCTTTCTTATCCGGATATCCGTTTCAACATGATCAACGGCTCTACTACTGTGTTTACAACGTCCGGAAAGGGTAATATTCTTGCCAATATCATCAGCATATACGGCAAGGACATCGGAGAAGGGCTTATCCCTGTAGAGAAATCTGCAGGCGGATTCACTCTTAAAGCCCATGTGTCCTCGCCAGATAAGACGCTTCCGTCAAGAAGCAGGCAGATATTCTGCGTCAACGGCCGTATCATAGCAAGTTCAGTTCTGGAAAGAGCTCTCGACAGGGCATATGCGGAGAGAATGTTCAAAGGCAGATTCCCGATTGCCTTCCTGTTCCTGGCTATGCCGGCGGAGAAATTGGACGTGAACATCCATCCGACCAAGAAACAGATTCGTTTCGATAATAACAGCGAGGTGGAGGACTTCGTTGCGAAAGCAATAAAAGACGCTCTAATGGGGGAGAAGGCCGTACCGGAAGTGTCAAAATCAACAATTATGGAGGATGATAGTTTTCAATATGATGCAAAACCAGTCCGACAGAAGCCAGTTGAACCTCAGGAGCAAGTTGACATAAAATCGTTCCTGACAACTATGCGTCATGACATCCAGGAAGCAGAGGAGAAACAGGAAAAACCGGAACCGTCGCCTGCAATTATCAACAAACCGTTTGATTTTGATGATTTGACAATCATCGGTGCTGTATTCAACACATATATTCTGGCGCAGGACGATGATTGTTTCTACATGATCGATCAGCACGCCGCACATGAGAGAGTGTTCTATGAAAAACTCATGGCGCAGTACAGATCTGCTGAAAAAGTGTCCCAGCCGATGCTGATGCCTTTATCCTTCAGTGTTTCCTCCGATGTCTCTGCGACGGAAGACGCATGGATCGAAGACGTTCGCGCTATGGGTTATGACATTGAATTCTTTGGTAACAACACCTATATCGTCCGTGAAATCCCGGCTTTTATGGAGATGATCGAGGCCGAAGAGTTCCTGAAGGACCTGTTCAGCGAGTTCGGCGAGAAGCCGGATCTGACCAATCACAGCACCTTGGATAAAATCATCACCAGATCGTGCAAATCCGCGGTCAAAGGCGGGGATCTGCTTGACAGCAGGGAGATTGAGGCACTTATGGATCAGCTCAAAGCCTGCGAGAATCCGTTTTCCTGCCCGCACGGCAGACCGACGTTCATCAAGATGACCAGATATCATCTGGAACACATGTTCAAACGCGCGTAGATACCATGAATGACAGACGTATCCTCGTGATAGCCGGTCCGACGGCTGTCGGAAAAACTGAATACGCCATAGAAGCTGCAAAGGCATTCAACGGAGAAATCGTCTCCTGCGATTCCATGCAGCTCTATCAATATATGGACATTGGAAGCGCCAAACCGACTGCGGCGGAGCGTGCGGAAGCTGTCCACCACCTGATTGACTTTCTGAATCCCAGAGAGGAGTTTTCTGTCGCCCGGTATCAGAAACTGGCCAGAGAAGCCATCGATGACATCCTATCCAGAGGGAAACTACCTGTGATTTCCGGCGGAACCGGCTTATACCTGAATTCCATCCTCTATGATATGGATTTTGCAGATGCTTCGGGTGATGAGAAACTGCGTGAGACCCTGAGAAAAGTGGCGGAAGAGGAAGGATCGGAAGCCCTTCACAGTCAGCTGGCAGAGATGGATCCGGAGGCTGCCGCGCGCATTCACCCCAACAACACCAAGAAGATCATCCGCGCCATAGAACGTCTGCAGGCAGGCGAAGGCAGGGTACGGCCTTTTGACAGTTCCATATCCGAAAACAAGGATTATGATCCGCTTTTGGTCTGCCTGACCAGGAATCGGGAGGAACTTTACGACAGAATCAACCGTAGAGTGGATGCGCTCATCGAGGCTGGTCTTGTAGAGGAAGTTCGTTCGCTGATGGATATGGGCCTGACGGCGGATGATATCTCCATGAAGGGCATTGGGTACAAGGAAATCATCGCTTATCTGGAAGGGGAGACAACCCTGGATGAAGCAATCGATCTGATTAAAAAAAATACCCGCCATTATGCCAAAAGACAGTTAACATGGTTCCGCAGGTATGATAAAATCAACGTAGTTAATTTATCGGAATACTTGAGCGAAGAAGAGGCCAAAAGGGGATTGATCGGGTGGCTGGAGAAAAAACTGTAAGATTACACAACAGAAGCGAGCGACCGGATAACATTGTTCTCAAAGAACATGAGATCGTCGCCAAATGCGAAGCGATCCAGAAAGAGCTCCCGTCTTTTATGAGGGGCTTTTTTGCATATCTGAAGGGAAATGTTCTTCCGATGACGAGACTGGCTTATCTGACGGATATCCGGTTCTTCTGCCAGTATCTTATCGACGAAGCGGGACTTACAGAGGCAAAGATTATCAAAGACATCAAACTGAAGGATTTCAATGAAATCATGGCTGTCGATGTCAATATGTTCATCGACTACTGCAGAAGTTACCGCGTCGAAAAGGACAACGAAGTCGTATTATATGAAAATACGAACAAGACCCTCGCAAGAAAGAAATCTTCGATTTCCGTCCTGTTCAAACAGCTCTACAGAGACGGCCTGATCGAGAAGAACATTACAGACGGCTTTGATCCGATCCGCGTGCCGAAGGCGAGTGAACGTGAGATCAAAGCGCTCCAGGACGATGAAGTCATGATTATGCTGGACGCTGTAACGACGGGAGCCAATCTGACACCGAAAGAACATCAGTACTGGGAGAAGACGAAAAAGAGAGATAAAGCTATTCTGCTTTTATTCATCACATACGGACTCAGGCTTTTCGAACTGCAGCAGTTAAATGTCTCTTCTTTCAATTTCAACAGAGGGGAATTCAAAATCTACAGAAAGAGGGACAAAGAGGCGATTATGCCGATGAACCGTTCCGTTACGGAGGTCATCACAGATTATCTTGAAAACGAGAGGGCAGACGATGAGAAAATCGTTTCCGGGCATGAGGACGCACTCTTCCTGTCCCTGCAAGGCCGTAGAATGACGGAACGCGCAATCCGAGATCTTGTGAAAAAGTATACATCTATTGGAATGTCCACTTCCAGAAGAGCCGGTTACAGTCCGCATAAACTAAGGGCTACGGCTGCCACGAGTCTTATCGGAAGAGGCAACTCCATCTTTGATGTGCAGGCTTTGTTGGATCACGAGCAGGTGACGACGACGCAGCTGTATGCGAATCATAAGATGAATGTTAAAAGGGATTTGGTGAAAGACATGGAATGGGAACTAGAACGAAAGGAACGAGATTAAAGAATGAAATGGATAAAACTTGCGGCAGCAGTATCGCTGTCCTTCTTATTTGCTGTGGGAAGCGTGCTTCCTGTTTTTGCTGTGGGCACTGTTGACGATACTACTGAGGAGGAAACCATTGTTGATACGTTCAGTACATTGTGGTTCGACAATCACCGGAACTCAAATGAGTTCGTAATATACACAGCTTCACAGCTTCAGGGACTTTCTTATCTTGTCGATGAAGGACATTTCGATGGGTTTGAGGCAAATCATCATGAAACCTTCAAAGGAAAGACCATAAAGTTAGGTCGCGATATCAGTATGCGCGACAGCTTCAAACCTATCGGCAACAGTGAAGATATCTGCTTCCAGGGCATATTTGATGGAAATGGACATACCATCACTCTCAACATCAGTGAAAACGGCGGATACACAGGATTATTTGGTTATCTGGGCGGTACTGTCACAAATCTGAAACTGAAAGGCAGCGTGAGGTCGACAGGCGCTGAATGCGGAGCTATCGCAGGCTATCTGGGGGATACCGGCGTCATCAGAAACTGCAAAACAGACGTTACTGTAACAGGCACAGCAAAAACCGGCGGCATTACCGGACATAATAACAAAGGAACGGTTGTTGGTTGCGTGAACAACGGCAATGTCAAAGGCACCATAAAAATCGGAGGTATCGTTGGTGAAAACTGGGGGACTGTTCTGAAGTGCGGAAACAGAGGTACCGTTGAATCTTTGAAACGAGGCGCAACGACTTACGGTACAGGCGGTGTATGCGGTAGATCTGTTAGTTCGGACGCTTCCATTAGTAAATGCTTCAATACTGGAACCGTCATTTCGAAAACAGAGGGAACGGGCGGCATCTGTGGATATATGAATGCTAAAGGCTCGAAAATCCTTAGTTGTTATAACACTGGCGATATTAAAGTGAAAAACAGTTCACGTCTTGCGTCGGATGGTATTCGTGGATATGCGGGAGGACTCGTCGGTATAGCCGGTGTCAAAGGTCTGAAGATCAGAAATTGCTATAACACGGGTTCTATAGACAACTCAGATATATCCGGTGGAATTATCGGTGATTATCTAGACGAATCCAGATTTACTGAGGATCCCTACATATCAAACAACTACTATCTGAACGTTACAGGCATCAAAGGAATCGGACGTGATTTTGAAGGCAATGCGAAAAACATTCGTGATGGAACTGAAAAAATTGCGCCTGCAACACTGATGAGCTGCGCGAAAAAACTCGGAAGCGCCTATATGGAAAACGCGCATGCCTATTATGGCGCCGACGGATTTCCCGTGCTCAAGTGGCAGAAAAAGCTTGGACAACTCAAAAAAACTCATTTGTCCTGTTTGTCATCAGAATTACAGACAAAATATGATCGGTATTTAACCGAGCACCCTAAGTCAAAACGGGCTGAACGTCCTGTTATGATATTCTTTAACCATAGCGCATTTACAAGTCAGGCGATAGGAGATTTTCATGAACAAAAACACAAATCAATTACTCATTGAACAATTTGGTATATCGGAAAAAGTACTGAATCTGGTTGATTCCTGCGAGCAGGAAGTGAGACCTTTATTTAATGAACTGGACGACATAATGACCTATAATCAGTATAAAGTGCTGGACGCCTTCCAGAAGAACAGCATCAGCGACAGACATTTCTCGTGGAATACGGGATATGGCTATGATGATATGGGACGAGAAGCGACGGAGCGCTTATTTGCTGATGTATTTCATGCTGAAGCTGCACTGGTAAGACCGATCATCGTAAACGGCACTCACGCCTTGAGCCTTGCTCTCACAGGTGTTCTGCGCCCCGGAGATAAGATGATCTACAGCACCGGCGGCCCATACGATACCCTTGAAGAGACAATCGGCATTAGAGGCAAAGGCAAAGGCACTCTGATGGATTATGGCGTCAAATACGACCAGGTGGAGCTGAAAAGCGACGGAACCATCGATTTTGACGCACTGAAGAAAGCAATCACGCCGGATACCCGAATGGTATGTCTCCAGCGCTCTACTGGATATGGTTGGAGAAAGGCCATTACAATCGATCAGATTGAGGAATGGGCTGCTTTTGTACATGGAATCAATCCGGACATCATCTGCATGACTGACAACTGCTACGGAGAGTTTTTGGACACGAAGGAGCCTACCGACGTCGGCGCAGACATTATGGCAGGGTCTCTGATCAAGAACCCAGGCGGCGGTCTTGCTCTGACGGGGGGATACATTGCAGGCAGAGAGGATCTCATTGAGAACGTCAGCTACCGTATGACTACGCCTGGAACTGCCGGCGAATGCGGACTTACATTCGGTCAGACCAGAACCATGCTGCAGGGACTGTTTATCGCACCTAAGACCGTCAACGGCGCTGTCAAAGGAGCTGTTCTGTGCGCGAAGGTATTTGAACGGCTTGGCTACGATGTCTGTCCGGGTTCTTCTGATAAGAGAAGCGACATTATACAGGCGATCAGGCTCGGAACAGCAGAGAAAGTTACTGCTTTCTGCAAAGGCGTTCAGGCAGCTGCGCCGATTGATGCGAATGTTACACCGGTTCCAATTCCGACCGGCGGATATGAAGATCCGGTCATTATGGCCGCGGGAGCCTTCATTCAGGGTTCTTCTATCGAACTTTCTGCCGATGCTCCTATGCGGGAACCTTACAACGTGTACTTCCAGGGCGGTCTGACTTACGAGCACTCAAAGTTTGGAGTCATAAAGGCATTGCAGGAATTAAGGGACATTTAGTCATGAACAAAGGAATGGATCAACAGGAAAAGGAACAATATACAAAGAGTGTCAAAAGAATATCTTTGATATTGAAACTTGCCGCGCTTGCTGTGATCATAGTAGGCGTTCCTTTGTATATCTTTATCTTCCATCATGAAATACTCGAGGATGCGTCGAATCTCAGAAACATTGAGCATTGGCTTCTGCAGTATAGAGGAAAAAGCGCTCTGGTCTATATAGGAGCGCAGATTCTGCAGATAATAATCTGTGTTATTCCGGGTCAGGCGCTGCAGGTAGCTGCCGGATATCTATACGGATTCTGGCTGGCTTATGGATTGTCCATGATCGGCGCGCTCCTTGGGTCTGCCATCGTCTTCTACATAGCCCAGTTCCTCGGCCATGACGCAATGCACATCCTGTTCGGCGAACGTAAAGTCATGGAGATGCTTGACAAGCTGAACAGCAAGAGAGGAATGCTTGCTGTATTTGTCATATTCCTGATACCGGGCATACCAAAGGACCTGTGCACCTACGCGGCAGGAATATCCAAGATGAAATTAAAGCCATTTCTGATTATTTCCCTTATTGCCAGATCACCGGGAATGATGTGCAGCATCGCGATAGGGAGGCAGATAATGCACGGAAACTATCACAGCGCGATCATAATAGCTGTGATTGTCGTAATACTATTTATCATCGGTATTATTTTCAGAGAAAAGGTCTTCAAATTATTCGACGCTGTCTACGACAAACTCATCCAAATGTAACATTTCATTAAGAAAAGAAAATTTGTTCGTATTTTTCATTGACAACGAACATACATTCTGCTATTCTTTAGAAAACAAGAAAAGAACAAATGTTCAAAAGGGAAGGAAAGGAGAGCAGAGCAATGAAGAAGACGAATAAGAAGTACAGAATCAAATCAAAATTCAGATTCATCGCATTCGTTGTTATAGTATTAGGTATCGCAGTCGGAGCGTTTGGATACATCACGGGAATGGATGTCTCGACAGCTCTGGAACAGCCGGGAGATCAGATTACAGTTGAAGTATCTGCCGGTGACACAGTTTGGGATATCGCAGAACATGTCGCAAGTAAGGACACAGACATCAGAAAAGCAGTTTACGAAATCTGCCAGGCCAATGATCTTCAGGATGCAGAGATTCAGTCAGGAATGGTGCTGACGATTCCTGAAAATCTGTAGCAGCCGATAGAGCGATTTCTGAAATAGAAATACAAGGATATATATATCAAAAGGGGTTAAAAAAATCGCTTAAATCGAAAAATAGAGCGTCGTTATTTTGCCCAATATAAATAAAAAAGGGGTTGAAACCCTTGATACAAGCGGGTTTGGCTGAATCGGGCCATTCCCGCTGTTTTTCTATTGTTTTAGTCCCATCTCTTCCCAAAATTATGATTATCGGAAGAGTTGTCTGCCTTCCGATCTAGTTTTATATCTCTTCTTCTATCATGTTCATGACGATTTTTTTCTGAGTGATTTCGTATGGCGTACGATGCTCCACTACATCTCTACAGTAATCCAGAGTCCTCTGAAGTTTGATTGCAAGATTAGAAACCTCTGTCAACACTTCTTGCTTCTCTGTTTTCACATCCAGTTCTATTCTGTCCGGATAAATCGTCATTCTTTTGATTGCCCTATGCTTCTCATTCTCCAGCCTCTGCTTTTCTGTACTGTATTTTTCCGGGTTGAACAACATCTTGGAATTTCTGTCCTCTGCAACGTTCACTTCATCGCCCAACCTGATGATGGCAGCCAGATACGGCAGACAAGCTGTATTTCCGTTACCGAATGACAAAGTTAATGGGTACGCCTGTTCATCGTACAAATCCGCTTTTCTATGCCCTCTTGCTGTCTGCGCAATAGCAAACACATGTTCCTTTGTTGGAATATCAAAAATCTCATGGTATTTCTCAATAAAACAGGCTGAAAAATCATTATGAAAGGCGCGGATGACTTCTCTTTCAGTTATATTATCATGGGTTTCGAAATAATCGCCGAAATCGATGTGTTCTAAAAACTCTTCATAATCCTTTACAAATAAACCCATTCCTATATCATGCAGGTAACAGGCCATGAGAAGAATATACAGTTCATCAGCATTCATCTCCATAATCCGCTTCTCACCCATCAGATTGTTGCAGTATTCAATGACTGCCATGGAATGGGTCTCCGCATGGTCCGTATATTCCGGAAAATACACAAGATACCGGGACAGAACATGACGCAACGCAAAAAGTGAATCGGATACACGCCTATGCAGACCTGGATCCAACTCCATAAGTCTCTTTTCCATGAGATAATCGTTACCAGTCACGTGATTCAGTCTCCTTTGATCGATAGTTTTACTAGAACGACTCCGGCTACCAGAAACATAATACCCAGAATTTTTACCCAGTTGATCGGTTCATGGTCGATACCGAACCAGCCGTAGTGAGCTGTCAGTGTCGCTACAATCATCTGAACCGATACTGTGATCGATGCTGTCATGACTGGACCTATCTTGGTGATGCAAAAAACAGTGAACGCTAATATGATGATTCCGCAGATACCTGCAAGAATGTAGTATTTCGGAATCTGCGTTGCGCCTCCACCGCGCAAAGTCGCAAATCTGTCATTTAAGAAGCAGATACATAGAACAATAGAAATGGATACAGAAAGACTGCACAGAGCGGCATACCACATACTACCCGTAAATTTCGCCACCGTTGTGTTAAATATCGGCTGTATCGCCAGACATGTTCCAATTAATACTGCCAGAAAAATCGGCACGACATATTTCATTACCATTGATTTAGTCCATATATAATTCAGCAATTAAACCGTGTTCTCCAACACGTCTTCCTCCAAAGGCTTCCGCCTTCCGGACAGGTTCCCCCATAGGCTCATCTCCTGTAACGGCGCCTATCCCGATCACCATTGCGAGACCGGATGGCGTAACCATCTCCCCTTCATACTCTGTCTGACGATAAACGAGATTGCAATTATCCAGCATCGCCCTCACAGCAGGAACCGGTACCTCTAGTATACCATGTGCGCATTGTACTGTGCCGTGTCCGTCGCATATTTCAGATACTGTGATATGATCAGCTCGCAGCGCATTGATACATAAAGCAACACCAAGTACGTTGGCGATGGCCTGATCACGACCGACTTCATGAAAATGCAATTCTTCCAGAGAATCCCCATGAACGGCAGACTCTGCTTTCGCGATGACAGCATATATTTGTTGGGCTACTGCCTTGACCTCGTTATCGATATCTGCAGCATCGATAATGTTCTTTACCTCATTGTAGCTGCGGTGAAAATGACTGTGTTCATGCTCATGATGATGTTCATGGTTGTGGTGAGTATGCGCATGCCCAATTTCATGGCTGATACGGTTTATTTCTGAATGAACAGCCTGTGGATCATCTGTAAGGTCCGTCAAAGCATTCAAAACCATATCCCCGCTTACGCCATTTTCACAGTGCAAATAGATTGTCTTCATTATCTTTTATCTCCGTTCATTCGTTTCTGTTATCATCATTGTCATCGGCGGAAGCCCTGTGTTCCGTTTGCCGACGCCCCTGCCGATATGTACAATATCTGCATTATTCCAGTTGTTATCAAAATCAGTATCGTCCAGAAAACTGTCAACGATGCCAGCTAATATCGCGGCTCCTGTCGGCGTCAGCAGTTCATGCTTCACGTCAGATCGATAATGCGGCAGTCTGGTATCTTTCAATATTGCAGTCGTGGCCGGAGCGGGAACAGGAAGCGTACCGCATGCGCATTCAATGGTCCCGAATCCTGTTGGAACGTGTGTTGATATCACACTTTCAGCGCCAACATAATCCAGACAGATTGCTGTTCCAACCACATCCACAATGGAATCCACAGCGCCTACTTCATGGAACTGGACCTCATCAACCAGCACGCCGTGGGCTTCTGATTCAGCCTGTGCCTTGATATCGAAGATTCGGCGGCTTAGTTTCTTCACGTTGGAAGAAAAATCAGTACGCTCAATCATCGCCTTGATTTCTCCATAATTGCGGTATTTGCCGCTGTATGGATGAATCCAGGCGTGTTCTTTATTATAAAGGATCACATCGACGTCCGTCACAGGTAATCCATCGTATTCTTTTTCTGTTACTGACAACTCGAACTCGTTGAGTCCAAGACTGGCCAGCCCTTCTTCCAGAACGTTTAAGGGAACACCAAGTGACAGCATCGCTCCCAGTGTCATGTCCCCGCTTGCTCCGGATCTGCAATCGATATATAGGTTTTTCATCGCTTTAATTGTATGATTTATTGATTTGAACTGTCAAGAAAAAGGAGCACGGGAGGTATGACGTCCTCCCCTGCCCCTTTTCTATGTATAAGTGTTTTATAGCCTGTCTAATGCTTTTGCAACTTTAATGAGCCCTTCGGTCAGGTTCTTCCTTGAAGCTGCTATTTCTTCTTCCGTCCATTCCTGGAAGCCTTTGCCTGTCTTGAATCCCAGGTCTCCTTTTTCGACCTTTTCAACAAGCAGCTTGGAAGGCTCCGTTGAGTTTTCGATATGTGGGAAGAGATATTTGTGAATGGAATAAGTAAGATCTACGCCGGCGTTATCGATGACTTCCATTGGAGCCATAACGCCAAGACGCATACCGAATCCGTACTTGATCGCATCATCAACATCCTTCGCGTCCGCAATGCCATTCTCAACGATGGAGATGGCTTCTCTGAAGAGCGCATGCTGCAGTCTGTTGGCCAGGAATCCCGGTACGTCTTTCTTGACCAGAACCGGCTTCTTTCCTGCTCCTTCAAGGAGTTCAAACATTGCTTTCTCTGTCTCTTCGGAAACATACTTGGTACGGATCACTTCTACAAGAGGAATCAGATATGCCGGATTCCAGTAATGTGTTCCGATGATTCTGTCCTTGTGAACAGATTTTTCAGCGATTTCCGTGATGCTGATTGCCGACGTGTTGGATGCGAGGATTGTCGATGGCGGACAAAGCTCATCCAGCGTCTTGAAGTAATCCTGCTTCACAGCCAGGTTTTCAACGATGCACTCGAAGATAACGTCTGCAAATTCCGCTGCTTCCTTCAGATCTTCTGTAAAGCTCACGTTATTGATTGTCTCCTCGATCTGTGCCTCGTCGATGACGCCCTGGTCAACCAGGACCTGTAAATTGCTGCGCATCGTTTCTACTGGTTTCGCTCTGACTTTGTCATCGTAGACATAGATCAGCATGACCTTGTGGCCCTTTGATGCAAAGAGCTGAGCAATACCGGTACCCATCATACCTGCGCCTAAAACAGCAACATTTTTCTTTGCCATAATCAAACTCCGTTTTCTTTCAATTGAATTATCACATTACTACTTTTGTTGAAAATGATACAAATATAATACGCAAATGCTGTGCCAATATATATTGCGATTTTATTGCGTTATGATGCTGTTTTACCCCTTTCTGCTATTGTTTTGAGTACAAAAATCAAAAAAATCATAAGCTCTGCAACAGTTTGTTGCTAATATGCAACAAAAGTTGTTGGTTTTTTGTTAAAGCTGTTATAAAATTAACAATACGACAGTACTACTTTAAATTGAATCAGGAGAATACCATGGATCAGGTACTGGCAATCAAACAAGTTCAGGAAAAAATCAATAAAGCGCTCGCACAGGAAACGGCTATGAACCCTGAGGGCACTTCTGCCCTTCTGAAAGAAATCGCTTCAGATTTAGATGTCTTTCTCGATAAGGGCATCGATTTTAAGATCGTCGTTGACAGCCTGGATGACAGCGTCATGATAACTGACAAGGAAGGAACTGTCCTTTACGTCAATCCTGCTTATGAGCGGAATACAGAAATCTTGTCTGAGGAAGTTTTAGGCAGAACGGTACAAGATATCCTCGATGAGGGAAAATTGTTTACCGGCGGTTCTACACTCGATGTTATCAAACAGAAAAAGCGGGTATTCCGACTCGCAAGCACACTTAAGTCAGGCGCTCCCCGCATTGGATACACCGTGGGAGCCCCTATTTTTGATGAAGATGGAGAATTGCACCAAGTCGTAGTCAACAGCAGACCAATCGATACACTGAATGGTCTGCGCAAAGACTATGAACATTTTCTGGAGGATACTGCGGCCCAAAATAGTAACCAAAATACAGTCAAATTATATGAATCAGCCGATGACCCAATTCTTTCTGAAAGTCTCATTGGATCCTCAGCATCTCTCCGTGATGTATGGGAGATGATTCAAAAGGTTGCGCCTACAGATGCAAGCGTCATGATTTCCGGTGAATCCGGCGTAGGAAAAGAAATCGTCGCTGATGAGATTTACAAGATGGGGCCGAGAAAAGATAAACCATTTGTAAAGGTCAACTGTGCATCCATACCAGCCAACCTTCTGGAATCCGAGTTGTTTGGCTATGAGAAAGGTGCCTTCACAGGAGCCAACGCTTCCGGCAAGAAGGGTCTGTTTGAAATGGCCAATCACGGTACGCTTCTCCTCGACGAAATCGGCGACATGCCTTTGGATCTGCAGGTAAAACTGCTCCGAGCCATTCAAAACAAGGAAATAACCCGTGTAGGAGGAACAAAGGCGATTCCTCTGGATATCCGATTCATCTCTGCCACAAATGCAGACTTAAAACAGAAAATCGAAGAAGGCACGTTCCGGCGGGATCTCTTCTACCGTCTCAGCGTCATTCCGATTCACATTCCGCCACTTCGGGACCGTACCGAAGATTTAGAGGAACTCTGCAATCACTTCATCGATATTTACGGTGAACATCATGGAAGATGGATTCATCTTTCCCCTTCACATCTGGAATTGATGAAACATTATAGCTGGCCGGGAAACATACGCGAACTGGAAAACGTCATCGAATACCTCAGCATCTGCAGTTCCGGTACCGGAAGCATTGAGACCAAGATGCTGCAGAGCCTGCTCAATATGGATGAAAGTATTGTTTCAGAATCAAATGGAGGCACGCTTGCAGAATCGACGGAGCAGCATGAGATTGCACGAATCGAAGACGCTCTTGCGAATTCCCATAACCTGCGTGAAGCGGGAAAGATCCTCGGTGTCAATGCATCGACCGTCTCGAGAAAGATTAAACAGTACGGCATCGACTACCCTAAGTACAAGTAATTACAAGTAAAATAGAAGCTGCTGCCCGACACAAAGTATGTACGTTGCAGCAGCTTATTTTAGTTATCTGATCGTGACAAAGTCACCCAACGGATTAATATACTCCGTACGGATATTCCTTATCAGGAACACTTCTGTCGATTCTGTCTGATGGAACAAACGCAACTGCTCTTACGATTGTGCCGTCGCCCATGTACCAACGAAGCGGGAATGCGCAGAACAGGAATCTCTGGTTCTTAACCTTATCCAGGTCGCCACCCAGATTCTCAATACCCATAACGTTATGGGCAAGCAGAATGTCATGGCAAGGTTCCCACTCAGGGAAATCTTCCTCAACAGGATGTCCGGCCATCTCTTCATACTCTTCTACCACGCGTGGTACGTAAGGTCCAGGACCGTGCTTGCCGCCATAAGTGTACAGGAAATGGTCAATGGCCTGCATATCGAAGCCTACTCCCTTAACATGATGCTCTACGAACCACCAAGCTCCTTCAATGGAGAGTCCTGGGGAGAATCCGAAATAATCCTCGTTCTCACCCCAACGTCTGTGTGTGCCGGTATTCAGCAGTACCCAGTCGCCTTCCTTGATGCCGCCGGGAACCTTCTTGGCTGCTTCTTCGATATCTTCCACGGAGATCATTTCCCATTTACCCTTAGGAATATCCAGGCATACTGCTTCACCAAAGTAGTTCTGGATCGGCAGTTCATGTGTAAACGGGCTCTCCGGAATAACATGTGACGGAGAGTCAGCATGGGTTGAGTTGTGCATATGGAATGAATTGAATGTCTGCAGAAGTCTGTAGTGCATTGGCATATGCTGTACTCTATCGATATGGAAATCGCCATTGGACGGCCAAAGCGGATTGCCTCTTCCAAACGGATTGGAGAGATCAATCAGTTCAAACTGGCCATCCTTGAACATCTCAAAGATGCTGCCGTCATAAGGCTTCTTCCAGTCGTTGGTATGCGCATAGTTTTCTTCACGCGTGTGTCTTTCGTAAATTTCTGACATCGTAGTTCTCCTTTCTGAAAAACTATATTCTGACGATTCTGCCCGGCTTACGCTCCGGCGCATCCGGCAGATCTCCGGCTCTGTATCCGAGGATGCAGTTACCGATTCCTACATAGCTTTCACCGATTCCCCACTTGGCTTTCAGCGCTTTGCCTTCTTCTGTTTCGAAGACTTCCTTCGCTCTGTGAACCCAACAGGAATCTACGCCTTCCGAAAAGGCTGCGAGCATCATGTTTCCGATGACAAGACTGCCGTCTTCCACAGGAGTAGCTGTCTCCGCAGCATCTGCAAAGACCACAACAACCGTTGGAGCACCATAGAACGGGTCGATATCCATTCCCATGATTTTGGCATTCAGTCCGCCCATCATTGCGATGATTTCAGGGTCCTGTACAGGTACAAGTACAGTAGCCTGCGTTCCCATTCCGCTCGCCGCATAGGTACCGGCTTCCAAAATAGCGTCCAGCTGTGCATCAGTGATCTGATCGTTCCTGAACGCTCTGATGCTGCGTCTTTCCTTCATTGTTTTAATAATTTCGTTCATTTTAGTATCCTTTTCACTCAGTGTGATCTACACTCCAAGGATCTCTCTGGCCTCTTCTGGTGTCGCTGGTTCTTTGCCCATTTCTCTGGCGATGCGGACCACCCTGGCTATGAACTGTTCGTTGGACTCTGCCAGAACGCCCTTGTTATAGTATACGTTATCTTCCAGTCCAACACGGACGTTTCCGCCCATGGCGATACCGGAAAGCAGAATTTCATTGGCACCTCTGCCGATACCGAATGTGCTCCAGGTGCAGTCTTCCGGCAGATGATTGACAAGGTAAACCAAGTTTTCCGTTGTCGCTTCCATGCCGCCCGGCGCGCCCAGACACAGCTGGAAGTGTGCCGGTCCCTTGATGATGCCCTTCTTAAGGTAGTACTTTGCTGTGTTCAGCATACCCATGTCAAAGACTTCAATCTCAGGCTTAACATTGACTTCCTGCATGACTTCTCCGCACTTTTCGAGGAAACCAGGCTCATTCATGAATACGACTGAGTGCAGCCAGTTCATGGTGCCTGCGTCAAAGGATGCCATCTCAGGTCTCAGTTCCTTGAACGGTTTGATACGCTCATCCCAACTGAATCCCTGTCCACCGGAAGATGTAAGATTGATGACGCCCGGGAAGTTCCCGTCACGCAATTTGGTAACGATTTCTTCAAATCTGTCAAAACGCATGCTCGGCGTGTCATCTTCGTTTCTGACGTGGATGTGAACACAGGCTGCGCCTGCTTCATAGCACTTCCATGCAGATGCAACGATTTCATCCGGCTGTGTCGGCAGAGCTGGATTGTCATTCTTCGTGGTAACAGCTCCTGTCAGCGCTGCTGAAATAATGATTTTATCTTTATGATTTGATCTTCTAGTATCGAACATTATGATACTTCCTTTCCTAACGATTCATGCTGCTCGTGTTTACACCATTTCGACAAGAACTGCAACTCCCATTCCGCCTCCGGCGCAAAGGGTTGCAATGCCGTATTTCTGCTCTCTCTTCTTGAGTTCATGGACGAGAGTAACCACCAGTCGCGCTCCGGTAGCGCCTACCGGATGACCGATCGAGATACCACCGCCGTTAACATTCAGCTTGTCTATGTCGATTCCCAGATCTCTCTGGCAGGCAAGACACTGTGCAGCGAAGGCCTCGTTCATCTCCCACAGATCGATATCCTCTACTGTAAGACCAGCCTTCTTCAGTACTTTCCGGGAAGCGCCAATCGGACCAAGGCCCATGTAATCCGGGTCCAGACCTACAGCGCCGACGGAGAGTACGCGGGCGATGATCGGAACGCCGAGTTCCTTCGCCTTCTCTTCATTCATCAGGAGAACACCGGATGCGGCGTCATTCATGCCGGAAGAATTTCCCGCTGTGACTTTACCGTCTTCCTTAAATGTCGCTTTCAGCTTGCCCAGTTTTTCCAGCGAAGTGTCTCTGCGCGGGAACTCATCCGTATCGCAGACGGTATCGCCTTTCTTACCTTTGATGGTAATCGGAACGATTTCATCCTTGAATTTGCCCGCATCGATTGCTGCGACAGCACGCTGATGACTCTGCAGTGCATAGGCGTCCATTTCTTCTCTGGTGATTCCATAACGCTCCGCCACGTTCTCGGCCGTGATGCCCATAGCCGGACCAACGCCCAGATTCGTGAAGGAGTCCCACATGGAGTCGCGAAGCTCCATGTGGCCGTACTTCTTTCCATAACGCGCGTCGAAAACCATGTGCGGCGCAGTGCTCATACTGTCAGCTCCGCCAGCCATGATGCAGTCTGCCTCTCCAGCAGCGATCTGGTAAAAACCAAACTGGATAGATGAAAGTGAAGAGGTGCAGTTCCTATGAATGGTGATACCAGGAACGCTCTCAGGCAAACCTGCCTTTACTGCGGCTACACGTGCCAGATTGTTTTCTTTATATGTTCTCTGGTAGTTGCATCCCCAGATGACATCTTCGATGATCTCAGGATCGACGCCGGATCTTTTGATAAGTTCCTGCATAATCGGAATAGACAAATCCAATGATGTGATGGTCTTGTACATTCCGCCCAGGGCTCCGACTGCCGTTCTGCAAGCCGCTACGATTACTACGTTATTCATTACGATAATCCTTCCTGTTTATTGCTTTTGCTTAGCCTTCAAGATGTTCGCCTGTAACTTCTTCTTCCTTCGCATAGTCCAGATTGTACTTTCTTGTGTTCAGTACGGAAATCAGGACGAAGTTGATGATCAGCAGTCCGATGAATACTACATAAGCTCCTCTCAGTGAGCCGGTTACTCTCAGTGCTGTAGCATTTACGATGTAGTTCAGCATGAGAACAATCTGCATGATTGGGAAGTAGATTGAATATACGATATCGAAGCTGTGACGTCCAAATACGGATGCAGGCAGTGAAGTCATGAAGTTTGCTGCTGCGCCGATTGCTACACCGATCATAGCTACGCAGATGTAGCCTCCTGTCATGTTGTTGAACAGTACGTTTACAGCAAGTGCAACCATGTACCAGAGCAGGAATGCTCTTACTGCGGTCTTAACACCCAGCTTCTGGTCGATGAATCCGAATGCGAATGATCCGGCCAGACCAATCAGTGCGCATACAGTCATCAGAGCGATCGCCTTGTTCGGCTCGAATCCGAGCTCGATGTTTCTAGGAACGAGCTGTGACATTACACCGGTTGTTACCATCTGGTTGATACCGATGATCAGAGCAACGATCCACATTTCCTTTGTCTTGAGAAGATCTTTAACTGTCCATCTTGCCGGAGCGTCGTTTGACATGTCAGCATACTCTCTGTCATATACATCCTGCGTAACGTTGTCAGGAAGCACACCCATTTCCTGAGGAGTGTTTCTGATGATGAAGATTGCGATGAACGCAATGACGATAGCTGCGATACCAGTAATAGTCATACCTTTGCCCATGCCGTAAGCGCCAATCAGGAATGCGATGAGCGGTACGTACAGAGCAGAACCGAGGTTGTGACCCATTGTAGTGAATCCGTTTGCCAGACCCTTCTTCTTAGGCATCCACTGAGTTACAAGGTTTCCGCCGCCCAGATAAGCTGCTGCATTGATGAATACAGTAACCAGAGTCAAACCTGCGAAATAAGTTCCCAGTGTAGTTGAGTGCCCATAGAAGATGTAAGACAAACCGGCCAGTGCCAGGCATACGACTGACAGCCACTTGGCGCCGATCTTCGTGAGGATGCGACCGATGACAAAGTATGCTACTACGCCAATAAATCCGGCCCACATAGCCAGTTCAAGCAGTTTCGCGTGGAGGAGTGTTGGATCAGAGTATCCCAGCTCCTGCCAGTGTGCGTTAACGAATACATCGATGACGATGTTCTGACCGTCGATTGAGAAGCCGATCAGGAACCAGAACATGATCATGCTGTAAAAGATGATGATCCAGCCTTTACCAAAGTTCAGTTTGGTGTTTTCGGACTGGAGCTGCTGTCCATTCTGTGACATAATTTTTTCTCCTTAAATTGATTGGTAATGATAACTATTATTCTCCAAAGGCTTCATCTGTTGCCGCTTTGACCATTTCATCCCAAGTCTCGTATTCAGTGCTCTCCTTGACGAAGTTGTTGAAAACAACCAGGGAATAGACAAGTCTTGGTGCATCCCAGCTTGCCATAACGGCGCTGGAATAGCGGAAGCCTTCGAAATTCTTGAAATTTGTATGCTTCTGCATGAACTCGTCGCTGAAGATTCTGTTCAGAAGGTCCTTCAGCTCCTGAGTATTGTTAATGGAAACATAATCGTTCATTATTTGCTCTCCGGATGTTCTTTGAAGTACTCTTCTGCTTTCGCGAATACGTAATCATGCCATACCTGAGCGTCTCTCGCCATGCAAGGTCTGATGATCTCGTCTTCCTGATCGCCCATTCCGTTGATGATTTCTTTTCTCTGGATGGTCAGATAAAGAGCTGGCTCGTTTGGAGGGCATCCCAGTATCCAGAACGCATTAGGATGATCCTTCAGGTACTTCTTTGTGCAGTTTCCGTGGAGAACGAGCTTCTCGTCAGGAATGTCCTTAGGAATTTCGTTCTGCGGTCCGATGACAACGGTCATGCCTGCGTTCTTGTCGTACTCGCCGACTGCTTTCAGCTCTTCCATGTTGATCGCGAGCAGAGCCTGGCAGCTGGAGCATCCGCCTTCGCAGCGAACATCGTATTCCGGCCATCTCGTACTCATGTCGCCGATGTAAGGAATCCACATCTGCTTAAAGCATTCCTCTACAGTGTTTCCTACAACTTCAATGTCCTCGAGATCGTACTTTCCGAGACCTACTTCCTTAGCTACATTGAAGTAGTCTACTGCAGAAGTATCGATTCCTGTTACTTCGCAAGCGATTCTGTCGATTGCGACAGGGTCCTTGGAACCGAGAACCATATTGGATTCAATTGGAACTGGCATGTGCGGTGAATATCCGGAAGCTGCTCTCATAGCGTCCATGATGTTCAGATCAGCCTTACATACGGACCAAACGTCCATCATAGCCATGGTCAGGTTCTGCTGGTGCATCTGCATATGTACCTTATCCTGTACTACGCCCTTGATGTTCTTCAGTGCGCCTGAGAATACCATGCTGGCGTGAGCCTTCAGAATCGGCAGATTGATGAGATGCTCCGCTTCCATAAGTCTCTTAGGAAGCTTCACATGTGAGATGTTGGATCTGAAGTCTCTTACAGCTACATTTACCAGATCCTTGTCTCTCTTGATGTCATAAGTTTCAACGCCTTCTTCATCAGCTACTGCCTGGATGCCGCTTACTCTGAAGCATTCGATCGTATCGCATCCGATAGCTGCTGCTTCAGCAATAACGATTTCTTTAGGATTGGCCTTTCTTACCTCTCTGATGACTGCTCTGACAACTTCAGGATTCGTGCAAACTGAAGTTTCAGGTGGCTCAGCGTGGCCGACATTCGGCTTGATCATAACCGTTGTTCCCGGTCTGATCACGTTTTCAACGCCGCCCAGAAGGTCAAACACTTTGGTAACATTAGCCTGTACATCTTCACCCTTCACGAGTGCTACTAAAGATTTTGACATAAGTTCACCTCTTTGCTTTCTGGTTTTACTTACAATAACAATTGTGTTCATTTTCAACGCTTTATATATAAAGCAAGGGTCGTGCCAAAATATATTTCCGCGAATTATGCAAAACCAAAGGAAATTTTGTTACATAGGGTATTTTTATTGCAATCTGTTGCAACAAAAAAAGAATCTGTTGCATATTCGCAACAGATTCTTGCATTATTCATGCAATAATATTGAATCAATAAGCTTGTTTCAGAATCTCGATCACATCTTCTTTTGTAATGTTCTGACGAGGGTTGAATCCAAGAACCGGTTCATTAAGCACATCACAGGCCAGCATATCGAAGTCATCTTCCAATATACCCTGCTCTTTCAATGTTTTGATACCGAGAGTCTTAGTAAGTTCCAAAAGTGCGTCAGAGAGAAGATATTTGTCTTCTGAGAGGTTTCCTGACGGGGAAAGACCTATGGCTTTTGCCAGATCAACCATCTTCTCCGGGCAGCTTTCCGCATTGTACCGCATTACGTAAGGAAGCACACAGGCGTTAGCCATACCGTGTGCGAGACCAAAGTGGGCGCTGAGCGTATGGGCGATGCCATGCACAAGGCCAAGATTGGCGTTTGAGAAGCTGAATCCGGTAATAATGCAGCCCAGCATCATCTGTTCTCTGGCGTCCATATCATTACCGTCTTCACATACCTTAGGAAGGTTATGATAGAGAATTTCAAGACCTTTCAGCGCGTTGTACTCTGTCAGCGGCGTCGCCATATTGGAAATGTAGCTCTCCACGGCGTGTGTAATGGCGTCCATGCCGGTTGCGGCCGTTACGCTCTGCGGAACAGTTCTGGTTAACTCAGGATCCGCAATAACATCTGAAGCGACGATATTATTGTCTATAACAACATATTTTATGACTTTTTCCGTGTCGATAAGAGCGCTGACATTGGTGATTTCGCTCGATGTTCCCGCAGTGGTTGGGATAGCGATCAACGGAAGACAAGGATTTTTTACCATGTTCATACCGCCATACTGACCGATTTTGCCTTCGTTAGTCATCAGCACGTTAACAGCCTTTGCAAGGTCGATGCTGGATCCGCCGCCAACAGCGACAAAGCCCTCTACGCCGGCCTCTTTCGCGATAACCGCGGCTTCTTCAACCACTTCATTGGTCGGATTCGGAATAACACCGTCAAAGATGCAGTAAGAAACGCCGGACTGTTCCACTTCGTGAACGACTTTGTCGGCAATACCTGCCGCCTTAACGCCCCCGTCATACACAATCATGACGGATTTCAGATTATAACTCTTAATGAGTTCCGATAAATCTGCAAGCGCGCCTCTGCCGAAATCAATATTGCTCTTTACGAAAAAATTAAAACTCATAGTATCCCTCCATAAAAAAAGACTCTGCTATATGCATAGTAAATAGCAAAGTCCGTGCCAATCATTCTATCTGTTGCTGTCGAGGTATCCCTGCAGGATGATGATCGCAGCCTGCCTGTCGATGATTTCTTTTCGCTTGTTGCGACGCATATCAGCTTCGATCAGGACTTTCTCTGCCATAACAGTAGTAAGTCGTTCATCATAGTATTCGAGTTTTACATGATTCATGCCGCTGCCAGTAAGCTTGTTCTCCAGTCTTTGCCTGAATTCCCTCACCTTCTCCGTTTGCGGACTGTCGGAACCGTCGAGCTTTAAGGGCAGACCGATAACGACCGTATCACAGTCATATTCTTTGATGTATTCTAAAATCTTGCCGGTATCCTTCTTGATTCCGACACGTTCTATTGTTGTTACACCCTGTGCCGTGACCCCCAGGCCGTCACTGACAGCTACACCGATGGTCTTATCTCCAACATCGAGACCGAGTTTACGCAATTGACTCTCCTTTACATAACTTAATTATTGAAAACAAAGCAATCATTCCAAAAATCAAAAAATAGTGGCGGACAAAAAGCCCGCCACAAAAGAATCCAACGATTATTTATCGAGATAAGCCTTAATCAGTTCTTCGACCAGATCGTCTCTCTCGATTCTGCCGATGACATTTCTGGCGTTGTTGTGACTTGTTATGTATGATGGATCTCCTGATAGAATATAACCCACCATCTGGTCGATTGCGTTGTATCCTCTTTCATCAAGAGAATCATATACGATTGTCAGTATTTCCTTGATTGTCTTCTGCTCGACTTTATCAAAGTTATCATACATCCTTGTCTGTCTATCCATTCCAAAACCTCCAATCAGTTCACTTGGTGAATAAAGTATAACACCAGTTTACCAATCTTTACAAGTCCTTATAAGCGAATAATATCTTAAACTCTGTTAATTATTTACAGTAATTCTGCAGCCTTTGCAAAAGCATCCTCAACCTTCGACGGATCCTTGGCTCCGGCCTGGGCCATGTCAGCTTTACCGCCGCCACCGCCGCCGGCAGCCTTTGCAATTTCCTTGATCATCTTGCCGGCGTGCATGCCCTTTTCAACCAGGTCATCCGTCAGAGAAACGAGGAATGTGACTTTGCCTCCTGATACGGACGCAAATACCATCACAACGTTCTTGTTCTCTGCCTTGACGTTGTCCGAAAGACTTCTCAGGTCATTGATGTCATAGTCATCAAACTGCTTTGTGATGAGTCTGACGCCGTTGATTTCCTTCGCGTCGTCGAGGAACGATCCTGCATTCTTGCTCATCTCGGCAGCCTTGATCTGCGCGATTTCCTTGCGAAGCTCTTTGACTTCCTCCGTAAGGGCGGAAGCTTTCTCCGCCAGCTGATTCTTATCCGCCTTCAAGGCAGCTGCCGTATCGTTGATAATCTGCTGCTCTCTTATGTAATCAGCCAGAATACCCTGTCCGGTTACTGCTTCGATACGTCTGACGCCGGACGCAATTCCGGATTCACTCAGAATCTTCAATGCGCCGATCTGTCCGGAATTGGATACGTGGGTACCGCCGCAGAACTCTCTGGAATAATCACCGATGGATACAACTCTGACCTTATCGCCATACTTCTCGTCAAAGAGCGCCATTGCGCCTTCCTTCCTTGCGTCCTCAATGTCCATAACCTTCGTTGTGACAGGCAGGAAGTGGCTGATCTTGTCATTTACAATTTCTTCGACTTTCTGAATCTCCTCATTCGTCATGGCTTCATAATGGGAGAAGTCGAAACGAAGTCCGTTCTTATCCACATGAGAACCTGATTGTTTAACATGATCGCCGAGAACTTCACGCAGCGCTCTGTGCAGCAGATGCGTCGCAGAGTGATTGGCAGCCGTCATATTTCTGAACGGCGCATTCACCATAGCGTCCACACGATCTCCCGCATCAAAGGAGCCTCGCATGATATTTACACTATGCAGGTAGACCGCATCGTGTTTTTTAACGTCTTCAACGTGGGCTACGCCGCCCTTTTCGTTGTAGATATAACCATCATCGCTGACCTGTCCGCCGCTTTCCGCGTAGAAAGGGGTCTTGTCGAGGATGAAGATGCACTTGTCACCTTTTGCCGCTGTATTTGCCGGTTCGTAGTTTTCCGTCAGGATGTGATTGATTACAGACTGCTGGTTGATTGTCTCGTAACCTGTGAATTCAGTTGTTTCCGAAACACCGAGCTCACGTTCTTCGTTCTTCCAGCCTGCGCCTTCCATTTCCTGCTCGGTTCTGGACAGTTCCTTCTGGCGCTGCATTTCCGCGGCGAATCCTTCTTCGTCCACTTCATAGCCTTTTTCGGCCATGATTTCCTTTGTCAGGTCGATTGGGAAGCCATAGGTATCATGCAGTTTGAACGCTTTCGCTCCGTCGAGTACTTTGCTTCCGGAGATGACCATGTCCGCGATATGCTCATCAATGATGCTCATGCCTTTATCGATGGTCGCCGCAAACTTCTCCTCCTCGGATCTGACGATTCTCTTGATCATAACTCTGCGCTTCTCGAGGATTGGATACGCTCTTCCGGATTCGTCAATGACTCTGTCGCAGAGGTCCGCAAGGAACGGTCCCTTGATGCCCAGCTTGCGCCCGTGAAGAGCAGCTCTTCGGATGAGTCTGCGCAGAACATAGTCCCTGCCCTCGTTTCCCGGCAGAATATTGTCGCTGATCATAAACGTCATGGAACGCAGATGGTCTGTGATGATTCTGAGAGATACATCTGTCGGCGCTTTGCCGTCTTTGTATTCGACGCCGGATACCTTCTCGACCTGACTGAGGACGGAGCGAATCGTGTCCACGTCAAAGATGCAGCTCGTCTCCTGCATGATGCAGGCAAGTCTCTCAAGGCCGAGGCCAGTATCGATATTCGGATGAGGCAGATCTGTATAAGTGCCGTCCTCTTCTTTATTGAACTGGGTGAATACCAGATTCCAGAACTCAACATATCTGTCGCATTCACAGCCAGGCTTGCAGTCTGGTTTGCCGCAGCCGTGCTCTTCCCCTCTGTCGAAGTAGATTTCCGAGCACGGACCGCACGGACCGCCGGTCCCGATTTCCCAGAAGTTATCCTCCTTACCGAGTCTTACGATCTTTTCCTCCGGAAGACCGATCATGTTATGCCATAAATCAAAGGCTTCTTCATCATTTTCATAGATCGTGACCCAAAGCCTGTCCTCCGGCATCTTGAGTTCATTTGTCGCGAAATCCCAACCCCAGGTGATGGCCTCTTTTTTGAAGTAATCGCCGAATGAAAAATTACCCAGCATTTCAAAGAAGGTACCGTGTCTGTCTGTGTAACCGACATTCTCAATATCGCCTGTTCTGATGCACTTCTGACATGTCGTCATCCTCTTTGAAGGAGGCGTCTTCAGACCGGCAAAATACGGCTTCAGAGGCGCCATTCCAGCTCCGATAAGAAGAAGGCTTGGATCATCTTCCGGAATCAGAGAAAAGCTCTCTCTTCTGTAATGCCCCTGCTTCTCGAAGTAGCTCAGAAACATTTCTCTCAATGTGTTAAGACCCAGTTTTTCCATTGTATAATTATCCTCCGTATAATAAGGGTTTTGTTCATCAACAAGTAATTATTATACATCACAGACAGGACTTAAATCAACTCGTTCTTCAGCGTCTGGAAGGTCTCGGCGCAGTGTGCAGGGACATACCGTGTACATCTTCCAATGCCTCGCCGATTCCTTCGCTGTAAGTCGGATGAGACATAATGCTGCGCAGCATATCCGGAACGGTAAGTTCATTCACAATCGCTGTTGTGAACTCGCCGATCATATCCGTTGCGCGGGCGCACATCATCTGGGCCCCGAGAATCTTCTCGGAACCGGCCTCTGCTACAACTTTGATGAAGCCTCTCTCCTCCTTGGTGATGAGGCTCTTGCCGTTGGCGCTCATGATGAATTTACCGGTGATGACATCGATACCCTCATCCTTCGCCTGAGCTTCGGTCATTCCGACGATGGCAATTTCCGGATCCGTGTAGACACCAGCAGGAACTACAGAAACATTCTGTGAAGCGGTAGAGCCGCAAATGGACTCGACCGCGCGTATTCCATGGGCTGATGCTGCATGGGCCAGCTGAATGCCGCCAATCATGTCGCCAATGGCGTATACGCCCGGAATGCTTGTGCGGAAGGCATCGTCCACTTTCACGTACCTGCCGTTCATCTCCGGCTGCGCTTCCTCAGCGAAAAGTCCTTCTGTAACAGGGCGTCTGCCTGCAGCGACGAGAATATAATCTCCCGAGGCAGTCTGCTCTTTCCCTTTTTCCTCATAGAAGGCAGTCACCTCTCCGTCTGCTGTCTCGGCAAATCTGCTGACCATGGCTGAAGTATGGATATCCACTCCCCTCTTCTTCAGAATCATCTTCAGATTCTGGGAGATTTCCTTATCAAAGTTGTCCAGAATCTTTGGAAGCGCTTCGAGAATCGTCACCTCGCTGCCCAGATTGGAGAACACGGTAGCGAATTCCACGCCGATGACGCCGCCGCCGATGATCACCAGTTTTTTTGGTGCGTGATCGAGAGCGAACAAACCGTCGCTGTTGACGACCTTCGGCAGATCGTTCCCTTCCACAGGAAGAGATGCCGGTTTTGAACCAGCAGCCAGAATCACATTGTCAGCGTAATACACTTCTTCTCCTACGCTGACCGCATTGACACCATCAACAGGAGGCAAAAGTACTCCCCTGCCGTTAACGACGGTAATCTTATTGCCCTTGAGCAGCTGCTCGACACCGCCGACCAGAGAATCCACAGTCTCCTGTTTATACTCGCATATCTTGCCGTAATCAAAGGAAACGCTCTCCGCGTGCAGGCCGAAGCGCTCCCCTTCCTGCATCTCACGATACAGGGAAGAAGCGTGTATCATGGCCTTTGTGGGAATGCACCCTCTGTTAAGGCAGGTTCCGCCGACGCGGTTTGCTTCGATCACCGCAACCTTCAAACCCTTCTGCGCGCCTCGAATCGCAGCTACATAGCCGCCCGGACCCGCGCCGATGACTATTAAATCGTATTTGTCACTCATTTCCAAACCTCTGTATTATTTCACTTAGATAAAAGGGTCTGATGAAAGCATCAGACCCTTACCAATATCGGTTGTTTATTCGAACTCGTACTTGAGAACTGGATGTCTCGCCGCACCGACCTCATCAAGCCGCGTCACAGGAGTCTTCACCGGAGCCTGATGCAGTTTTTCCGGATCCGAGTAGGCAATCTCATTGAGCTCCATGAACACACCGATTGCCCAATCGAGAGTCTCCTTAGACTCTGTTTCGCACGGTTCTGCCATCAGCGCTTCGTGTACCGTCAGAGGGAAGTACATTGTAGGCGGATGAATGCCATTGTCGAGCAGCCCTTTGGCGATATCCATTGCCGTAACGCCTGTCTCCTTGGCCTGCCGTCCGATATCCATCACGAACTCATGCATGCAGACCTCTGGATTGAACGCGATATCGTAAACTGCCGACAGCTTCTTCATCATGTAGTTGGCGTTGAGAACCGCATTCTTGCTGGCTTCCGGAATACCTTCCTTGCCGAGCATCTTGATATATGTCAGAGCCTTTACGGCTACCAGGAAGTTTCCGTAGAAGTTCTTCATCTCGCCGAGGCTTTCCTGCGCCTTTGCAAAATCATATGCCCCGTCTTTCTCCACGGCGTAGACGCCAGGCATGAACTTCGCCAGATGCTCTTTGCAGCCGACCGGTCCGCTTCCCGGCCCGCCGCCTCCGTGCGGTGTCGAGAATGTCTTGTGGAGATTGAGGTGCACGCAGTCGAAGCCCATATCGCCCGGACGTGCCCAGCCCATAACGGCGTTCAGGTTCGCGCCGTCGTAGTAGCACTGTCCGCCGCACTCGTGAATAATATCCGTAATCTCTTTGATGTTAGGATCGAAGAGTCCGGCCGTATTCGGGTTGGTAAGCATGAGTCCTGCAATCTCATCGTTTCCGGCACAGACTTCTCTCAGTTTTTCAACATCCACCAGTCCCTTTTCGTCGGAATCCACGTTGATGACCTCCATGCCTGCCATAACAGCAGATGCCGGATTGGTTCCGTGAGCCGAATCAGGAACGATGATCTTGCGTCTCTGGGTATCACCATTGGACAGATGATAAGCCTTGATCAGGAGCAGTCCCGTAAATTCTCCGTGAGCGCCTGCTGCCGGCTGGAGCGTGAAATTGCTCATACCGGTGATCGCGGACAGAGCATCCTCTGTCTCCTTCAGAATCTGCAGACATCCCTGCACCGTTTCTACCGGCTGAAGCGGATGAATCTGCGTAAATCCGTCAAGGGATGCCATCTGCTCGTTGATCTTTGGGTTGTACTTCATGGTACAGGAACCGAGCGGATAGAAGCCGTCGTTTACACCATGAGCCTTCTTGGCAAGCTCTGTATAATGTCTGCTCAGATCCACCTCGGCCATCTCAGGAAGATGGAGCTCGGATTCTCTCATATCATCATCCGGAAGTGTGTACTGTTCTACGTCACATTTCGGGAGAGCACTGCAGCCTCTTCCCGGACGGGATTTCTCAAATATCAGCATCACTTCACCTCCTTCACGGCAGCAACGGCATGATCGATATCGGCCTTGCTGTTCATTTCAGTGCAGCACCAGAGGATACGATTATCATCCAAAGGCAGGCCTCCGAGAATGCCTTCCTCATCCAGCGCCTTGAGGACATCGGATGATTGTTTGTCTGAACTGGTTACGAATTCATGGAAGAATTCATCGTTCTCAATCTCAAAACCGGCGCGGCTCAGTTCCGCAGCCATGTAATGAGCCTTGGAGTAACACTGGTTCGCCACATTTTTGAGACCTTCGCTTCCCATTGCGGAAAGGTAAACGCCGACAGCCAGCGCGCACAAAGCCTGATTGGAGCAAATGTTGCTCGAAGCCTTCTCACGTCGGATGTGCTGCTCTCTTGCCTGCAAGGTGAGTACATAACCGGTCTTGCCGTTGTGATCGACTGTCTGACCTACGATTCTGCCAGGAAGACTTCTCTTCATAGAATCAACGCTGGCCATAAAGCCCAAATACGGTCCGCCGAATGCCAGCGGAAGTCCCAGAGGCTGTCCCTCGCCGATGGCGAAATCAGCGCCGTATTCTCTCGGTGTCTTCATCGTACCAAGTGTGACAGGATTCACCGACATGATGAATCTGCAGTTTTTGACTTCATGGGCAATCTTGCCGATTTCCTCCGCATCTTCCAGACTTCCGTAGTAGTTCGGATGCTGGATCAAAACACACGCGGTATCGTCCGTCATGAGTTCTTTCAGCGCATCGACGTCTGTCTTAAGATCCTTCTCAGGAATGACAACGAGTTCCATCTCATTGCCGAAACAGTACGTTTCGATGACTTTCATCGCGGACGGCTGAATGCATGCTGAAACAAGGGCTCGGTTTGCCTTGCGGCCCCTGCACATAGCAACAGCCTCGCCAGCTGCCGTCGCTCCATCGTATACGGAAGCATTCGACACATCCATACCAGTCAAATCGCAGATCATCGTCTGATACTCGAAGATGGACTGGAGAACGCCCTGACTGATTTCCGCCTGATACGGCGTATATGCCGTCTGAAGCGTTTCATTGCTCAATACACTGCCTACGATAGCCGGAATGTAATGCCTATAGGCTCCTGCGCCGCGGAACACAGAATCATAGATTCTGTTCTTAGCAGCGATTTTTCGAATCTCTTTTCCTGCCTCCATCTCAGACATTCCGGCAGGCAGATCGAGATCCCCCTTAAATTTCACAGCGTCTGGAATATGCGCAAAGAGATCGTCCAGTTTTTCATAGCCGATTTCACGCAGCATCTCCAACTGCTGTTCCTTAGTATTAGGAACAAAAGTGCCCATATATGCCGCCTTTCCAGATTATTCTTCTTCGCTGCAGAACACTTCGTAATCCTCAGGGGACAGAAGTTCTTCAGCCTGTTCTGTTACATTTTCAACTTTGATGAACCAAGCATCATTGGCGTTTTCATTGATCATCTCAGGAGCATCCAGAAGTTCTTCGTTAATCTCTGCGATAACTCCGGAAACTGGTGAATAAATGTCTGATACAGCTTTTACGGACTCAACGTCTGCGAAGACTTCTCCCGCAGTGACTTCATCGCCCGGTTCCGGCAGATTGACAAATACCAGATCTCCCAGCTCTGACTGAGCGTAATCAGAAATACCTACTGTCGCGGTATCCCCATCGATAACGACCCATTCGTGTGATTTCATGTACAGCGCATCATTCTTAAGTTCCATTTTTAATCTCCTTTATATTGAAAACTTTAATTATTAACAAACAATTTATCTCTTGTAGAATGGCAGTTCGCAAACTTCAGCGTCAACCATACGTCCTCTTACATCCACCTGAACTTTGGTCCCGATTTCCTTGAATTCCCTCGGGATACGAGCCATTGCAATCGGATAATCGAAGTACGGGCACTTGGTTCCGGACGTTGTGTAACCGACCTTTTCTCCGTTTACATAAACATCCTGATGTTCACGTGCGATTCCTCTTCCCGTAATCTTCAAACCAACGCGTACAACTGCTGGTTTACCTGCTTCCTCCATTGGTTTTTTCCCGATAAAGTCTACTGGCTTCTTCAGTTTAATGGCGAACATAAGTCCGGCTTCTCTTGGTGAGATGTCGTCATTCATCTCATGACCGTAGAGCGGCATACCTGCTTCCATTCTCAGGGTATCTCTTGCACCGAGACCGCAAGGAATAAGCCCCTCATCCTTTCCAGCCTCATAGATTGCATCCCACATCTCCTCCGCCTTTGCCGCTGGAAGATATATCTCAACGCCATCTTCTCCTGTATATCCCGTGGTTGAGCAGAAACATGGAATTCCCGCAATCTCTGCACCGAATCTGACATGATAGTACTTGTCAGGAATGCTTCCCTCGCTGCAGATACCGGATATAATATTCTTGGCCTTCGGACCCTGCACGGCAATCTGGGCGTACTGGGATGAAACATCGGTAAATGTGACGTCACCGAACTGATGATCACACATCCACTTGTAATCCTTGTCCTTGTTTGCTGCATTAACAACGATAAAGTACTTGTCAGGACTCATTCTATACACGATGAGGTCATCTACCGTACCGCCCTTTTCGTTGCACATCGGTGAATATCTTGCCTGTTCATCAACCATATCCGTAAAGTCATTGGTCAGAATCATGTTGAGATTATCCAGAGCGTCAGGACCTTCGCAGATGATCTCACCCATGTGTGACACATCGAACATTCCGGCCGCGGTTCTAACAGCCATGTGCTCCTTGTTTACGCCGGACGACTTGTACTGCACCGGCAGAATATAACCTGCAAACGGTACCATCTTTCCTCCGTATTCCAGATGTTTCTCATAGAGTGGCGTTTTGAGTTCCATAATATCTCCTTTTTTATATTTATCACTTTAACCGTCTAAATTAATACAACAGTGATTATAACACAAGTAGTAGGCATGAAAAGACCATTTTCAAAAAGAATACACTATAATTTGTATTTATTTGATTTTTCTTGCCTCTATGTAATATCTCTTGTCTTCCGCGTGTCCCATGGAGAATGTTTTTCTCGGCAGAGCCCCGTCATTGATGACGGATTTGAATAGATCTCCTTTGTCCATAGCAGGCAGGAGGAATGCCATGCATCCCGGTTTGCTGCCCAATTCGATGGTGATTTCATCACCATGAACATAATCGATACCGATACCGTGTTCCTTGATATACTTATCCAGGAAGGACTGAAGTGTTCCGACTTCCAGCTGAGCCTTCGGTTCTGTGACTGTGATGTAACCGTCTGCGCCTTCGTAAGCGTAGCGGATCACATGTCCCTCAGCTTTGCCGTCAACTGTAGATGGGTATTCTTCTTTAAAGGCCTTCAGAAGCGCTTCCGGATCTACATCAAACAGAACTCTGTGGATTGGTTCAAATTCCAGAGCGTCATCGTAGAGATTTACGATTTCAACCAGCGCATATCTTGATGGAAGCGTGTTCTCGCTGCCCGGTCCGAACTTGGCCTTTTCTTCTTCGTATAATGCTTTTGCGGATGCCAGTGAATGGTTTCCGTCGCCGACAGCGAACAGCAGCGGCTGTGCGTCTGCCAGGGCTTCCAGAGCCTTGCAGGCTCCCTCTTTCAGATCATCCAGCACCAGCCATGCTTTGGCATGACCGCCGCCTTCCATGAGATCGAAATCATAGATGACGTCTTCGCATGCAGCAAGCGGTCCTATTACCGTATTATCAACATCGTCAATAAGAAGCATTACATGCGGAAGTTCGATAGGCGCATTGCGTCTGACTGCCTGTCTCGGCGGGATTCTCTCAAGAACAGTGCCCTCTGTGGCTCTGACCAGGGACGTGCTGCCTTTGGAATAATCGTATTCTTCCAGGTCGATCTTGCCGATGAGGCCTCTTCTGATTTTGCCGTCGCTCTGAACTCTCTCCAGATATATCATGGCGTCAGGATACTCTTTGAATACGCCTGACTCAAGATACTCTTTCATCGTAGCGTTTATTTTATCGATATGCTCTTCAGTATGTCCGTCTGAAAGCTGGGCTTCCGGAAGAATAATGCGGAAAGTTGAAGGATCATTTCCTACTGTCGCCTCCACTCTCTCCCAGTATTCCGGCTGTGAAGTGAACTGATCGCACGCCACTACTGCCCATGTCTCATACTTGCCTTTTGCCGGCAGAAGGATATCCGCGGCTGAAAAACCTGTCTTACTCATTGCTATCCATCCTTTCACATCTATCTCTCGAATAAACAAAAACAGAGAGAAAACATAACTTTTTCTCTCTGTCAAAAGCATCTTCAGAGTCCCGTCCGGATCTGATCCCTGGTACCTGAGAGTTTCAACGGCATCCATACCGTCTTGCCCCTTCGGCGCTTCGGCTGCAGGCGTTTTATCTGCAGTCAAGTCTCTCACAGATCCTTCATCCGAGTGCTATTCATCTACAAGAAAATAATAGCATACTCTCATAATCGGTACAACGATTTTATTGTGCAAAATCACCACATTATGATTGCCCGAACCGGGCAGACCGGAGCGCAGTAACCGCAGGTCAGACAGACATCGTAGTCAACATCCGCAAGTCCATTTTCATTGAAGTAAATAGCCTTATTGGGACAGCGCTTCAGACATGCGCCGCAGCTTTCGCAGTCGCCCTGATCGATGTGGATCTTCTTGGATTTTACATCTGGCTGATAGTCCTCCGGAAGTCTTCCTTCGGCATAGTCAACAATGTCATCCACTTCGGATTTTTTTCCCATGCCAATCATGATTGTATGACATCCCAGATCACGGACATAATTCAGGGATTTCATGTACGTGTCTGTCAGATTTCCGCCGCCGAAGGCCTTCATGGCGAAGACACCCTTGCCTGCATCCAGGCATTTTCTGATGGCTGTTTCCATTTCCTCAGCGGTTCCGGGCCCGTTTCCCTTTCGGATACCTAGTCCGGCGTAATTGATCAGCGGAAACACGATGTCACATTCCGGAATATCCGCCATCATCTCCGTGATGTCCACGTGATGGGTCGACACTCCGATGGCGCCCACAATACCTTTCTTTTTGTAGTCGATCAGGCACTGCCAGGCACCAGCCCTATCGGACCAGTCCGGCTCCTGTCGCACTTCATGCATTTTGAAGATATCGATGCGATTGATTCCAAGAGCGTCGAGACATTCCAGAATCGCCACCTCCATCTCCTCATAGGAGTGATCCAGACTCTTGCTGGCGATAATCGGGCGATCTGGGTTGTGTTCAGACATATCAATGTCTTTGAAAGCCTCTCTGATATACGGATACGTCTCATAGTACTGCGCCGTATCGAAGAGATTGATGCCTTTGTCATAGGCGTACCTTACAATTTCCGCGCCCTCATCCAAAGGCAAATCAAGCTGGGTATTGCCGATTGTCAGCACACCCAGCCCGATTGGAGTTACGTAAATATCTGTATTTCCGAGTTTGTTCTTATTCATATACTATTCTTCAACCTGACAGCCGTGTTCATGGGCGTCAGGATCTGTTTCCGGCACATAACCTTCCAGTCCTTTATAGGTTTTGCCGTTCTTCTCCGCATAATCGTAGATTGCATTTTTGATCGCATGCTCTGCCAGAACGGAACAGTGGATTTTAATCGCCGGCAGTCCGCCGAGTTCTTCGACAATCTTCTTGTTGCTGACTTCCAGCGCTTCATCGATGGTCATTCCCTTGATCATATCCGTAGCCATGCTGGAGGAAGCGATGGCGCTGCCGCATCCATAAGTCTTGAACTTGGCGTCGGTAATGACGTCGTTCTCATCGACATCGATCGTAACCAGCATCATATCGCCGCAGACCGGGCTGCCGTAAATGCCTTTGCCGTCCGGATTCTCGATTTCGCCCACGTTGTGCGGGTTCATGAAGTGTTCCATTACTGTATCGTTATATAAAGCCATATTAATTCCATCCTTCCATACCGTTAACCGGTGATAATTCTCTGAGCTTAGCTACAATTTCTTTCAGTTTCTCAACTACGTAGTCGATATCCTCCTCCGTAGTGAAGTCACCGACTGTGAAGCGCACCGCGCCGTTCGCCTTCTCAGGAGGAACATTGAGTGCGTTCAGGACGTGGGATGTGTCCAGTGATTCCGAAGAACAGGCAGATCCTGTGCTTACGCTGATACCGTTAGCGTCAAGAAGCAGCAGAATCGATTCGCCTTCCACATAGTCAAAGGAAATATTCAGATTTCCGGGATGACGTTTGGTGAAATCCTTCGGGCCGTTGAGTGAGATATCCGGAATCTCAGCGCTGATCTTGTCCCACAACTTCCGTCTCAGTCCATCTGAGTGGGCCGCGTGTTCGTAGAGCTGCTCATTTGCAAGTTCCGCCGCTTTACCGAATCCAACGATTCCGGCTGAATTCTCTGTACCCGCTCTCTTTCTTCTCTCCTGAGCGCCTCCGTGGACGAAGCTCGGGATATTGATGCCGGATCTCTTGTAAAGCGCGCCGACACCTTTTGGTCCGTATATCTTGTGCGCCGACATGGAGATGAAATCCACGCCGAGATCCTTCACGTCGATCGGAACGTTTCCAAGGGCCTGAACAGTATCCGTGTGGAAGAGAACTCCATGGGCCTTTGCGATGGCCGCAAGTTCCTTGATCGGCTGAATCGTTCCAACTTCATTATTAATCATCATAATGCTCACGAGAATCGTCGTATCCTTGATGGCCGCCTCCAGATCCGCCGGAGATACGAAGCCTTCGTTATCCACATCCAGATACGTGACTTCGACGCCGTGTTTTTCAAGATACTGGCAGGTGTGCAGAATCGCGTGGTGCTCGATCTTCGTCGTAATGATGTGATTTCCCTTATTTTTATATGCGTCCGCTACGCCCTCGATGACCCAGTTGTCTGCCTCGGTCCCGCAGGAAGTGAAGAAGATTTCCCTCTCCTCCGCGTTGATCAGATCAGCCACCTGCTGTCTGGCTTTTGACAGACCGTCCTTCGCCTCGAGTCCCGGTGCGTAAAGGCTCGATGGGTTGCCAAACTTCTCTGTAAAGTAAGGAATCATTTCCTTCAGGACATCCTCTTTGACCGGAGTCGTTGCAGAATAGTCCATATAGACATTTCTCATAAATTGCCTCTCCTTGATTAAATCTTTACCATTTAGGTCAAGATGATATTATACCTTTTTAGTCCTATTTGCAAGTTCTTCTTTTAATTCTTCTTCAGAAAGATCTTCCACGAACCGGACGTTGTCCAGCTGAGCTTTCATGCTGCCTCTGATGGCGGCCAGATACTCCTTGTAGAGGTCTTTCTGTTCCGCCTGTTCTTCTGCCGTGAGACCCTCGGCCTTTTTCTTGGCCGCCAGCTCGTTGATCCGGTCGATCATCTCTTTACTTATTGCCATAATGACCTCCACTGTTCCACTTCATATTCAAACTTCGGCATCGTGCGCATCTTGAACAGATTGATCGAGTGCTTTCTATCGATGCGTTCTTTCGCCACAGGATCGTCGCACACGCCTTCCCGGATGTATCTGTCGAGAGCCGCATAGGTGAACCCCAGATTGTCCTCATCGGTTTTCCCCTGCAGTCCGTCGATCGGAATCTTGTCCACGAACATGGACGGAAGTCCAAGGGCCCTGCCGACCGCTTTGACCTCCTGTACGGTCAGCATACTGAGAGGGCTGAAATCCCCTGCGTTATCGCCAAAAATCGTGTTGTATCCCACGTAATCTTCGGACAAGTTGCACGTATTAGCCACACGGCCGTTGACGGTTTGGGACGTGGCGTAGAGCATGGTCATTCTCACTCTCGGAGGAATGTTCGTCTTCGTCTGGACGGAGACCTCTCCAAAAGCTGCCTCAACCTGCTTTTCAACAGCGTCACAGGCTTCTCCCACATTCACTTCGATGCCGCGGATGCCCAGATGATCGATGAGGGCTCTCGCAACGTCGATATCGAACTGCACGCCTCTCGGCATCATAACGCCGACGACACGTTCCTTTCCCAGTGCTTCCGCGCAGAGAGCGGCCACAACGGAGCTGTCCTTTCCTCCGCTGACGCCGACCACAGCGTTGCATCCCGGCCCGTTGATTTCGAACCAGTCCCTGATCCATGCGATGATATCGTTCTTGACTTTTTCCGCATCAAACATGTTCTTTATCTCCTTCTTCTTGTATCGCTCTGAGAAGAGCGTTCAGTATATGTCCCGAGTTTATTTCAAAAGCCTCAATCGGCTGTTCCATCTCTTTCGCCGGTGTCCAGTACTTTTTGATGTACCGGGCGAGCATTTCGTCGTAGTTCATTCCTTCCTGCAGCATGGACCGGACGAAACTCATCTTACTGTCGCATTCCGCGCGGAAAGCCGGGAAGTACTCCTCATTGTAGTACTGCGGAATCATGCCGAAATGCGGAAGACAGATATATGCCGGGTGAATGCGCTCACACTTGTAGCTGGACGCAATGGAATCCGGAAAGCTCTTCAGGGACGGCGTGTGTACATAGTCCTTCCCTTCCAGTATCCCCGTGCTCTCGCTGGTGAACAGTATCCCAGCTGGCTGCAGGTAATAGCTGAGCGAACAGTCTGTGTGACCTTTCGTCTCAAAAGCCGTGATCGTCTCCTCGCCAAGGGAGACCTTATCGCCATCCTTCAGCACCTGATCCACTCTCAGGTTGTCAGTCCGGATCGGCGCGTCGCTCTCCGGCGTGTACAGTTCTCTTGCCTCTTCGCCTAATTCGCGGATGAGTTTCCGTGCGTTCTCACGCTCCAGGACCGACTTGCACTTTTCGCTGCCGTAGACGACAGCCTCCGGGAACCGATCCAGTATATACGGCAATCCACCGATGTGGTCGTAGTGGGAATGGCTGAGGAAGATGTAGTCCAGCCTATCCGTCTGTCCCGCGATATTCTCCGCCGTCTTCTCTCCGCAGTACGCCATGCCGCAGTCATACAGAGCGATTTTATCGCTTCCGCAGATGAGCAGCGATTCCCCTCCGTGACCGGATGTAACTCTCTTTATGTCTGCCGGAAACGAAAATCTGTCGAATTCGTCTCCGAAGGTGTTGAATAACTCTATATTGCTGTTAAATTCAGGTGTTTTCATTCCAGTCTGTTCTCTTTTGAGCTTTTGAATTCCCCATAGGTGAAGAACGCGAGTCCTACCCATACAATTGCAAAGGCTATAAACTGCACCAGGTCGAATGGCTCCCGCATGAAGAATATCCCGATAACCAGAGAAATCGACGGTGACAGATATTCCAGCAATCCCACCATGATGAGCGGAATCTTCGTCGCCGCATCAGCGAAGAAGGACAGCGGAGCGGCGGTCAGAATACCGCAGCAGAGCAGCAGCAGGTACTTGCCCGGCGTCGCGACGCCCAGAGCGCCATGCCCCGTGCACTCCAGCCAGATGACGACGGCCAGCGCCGGCGGCATCAGGAAGAGCGTCTCCAGGAACACCGACATGATGGCAGGCAGATCGAAGTGCTTCTTCAGCGCCGCGTAAAAGGCGAACGTGAGAGCCAGCCCAAGAGCGATGCCCGGAATCTGTCTGAAGTGCACCAGCAGTACCACCAGCCCGGCCAATGCGAATAGCAGCGCCGTGAGTTTGTAGCCTGTGAGCTTCTCATGGAACAGTACGATTCCGATTACGCAAACCATCAAAGGCTCGATATAGTATCCGACACAGGTCTGGATAACATGGTCCGCATTGACCGCCCAGATGTAGATACTCCAGTTGGCCGTAATCAGAAGACCTGCCATTGGAAATCTGAGAGGACCGCTGAGAATGCCTTTGCCTTTCCCTGTTGCAATGAGATGTTCCTTCACAGAGTCAAATCCGTAGATCTTCAGCGTCGCGATTCCGGAAACAAATCCCACAAGGATTATCCTGTAGAAAATGATAACCCAGGAATCTATGGGCCGCAGCGCCTGCCAGTAAATCGGCAATACGCCCCACAGCACATCACAGCTGAGCATGGATATGACGCCTGTTACATACGTTCTATCATGTTTCATCGTCTTCCGTATCCCCGCCGACCGAATCGATCAAATCGGAGAATGACATCGCATAGTAATCGATATCGTAATCAAGCGCCGTCGAAAAATCGAAGGCGTACTCCACGCCGCTCAGTTTGCCGGCGCGGGCCGTGGAGATAGCGTCACGGACGCTCTGTTCAAATTCCCTCGATGTGCTCCGGTCCAGCACGGACACCTCCGTATCGTAGACGTACCAGTTGCGGAAGCGGTAGAATCGGTCCGTGAAATCGCGAATTGCCTCAGGATCGTCCTCAGAAGCGTTTTTTATCGTTCCGGTGAGTTCCAGTCTGATCTGATCCAGCAGAGAGAACATCTCGCTGTAATCAGCAGGCAGACCGCCTGTGATTTCATTGAAATACTCGTCAAGAAGCGAAGCGGCCGTTGCGGGCTCCATCTCGCCGAAGAGTTTCATGAGGGCTTCATGATCGATGTGTTCGTCGCTCTCGATAATGTCCGCCATCTCTTCGAAGTAACTGACCTCACTGCCGTTTTCTATATCAAGGTACTCAATCAATTCGTAGTAGTTCATCATCCTGCCTCCCTCTCCAGATCGAAGTTCAGGAACTTGACCTTCTTCTCCTCATCTTTGAATATGTTGTCAATCATATTGATAAAGTTCTCACTCAGGTCGCTTGCGTAGAACACATTGGTAAAATCGGAACCAGAAGCGAAACCGTCTCTGTCATCCAGAACTTCGCGTATTCTTCCCGCCACGATATCCGACGGGTTGATGATATCCAGCTGCGGATAGAGCCGCTCGATGTTCTTCTTGATGAGCGGATAATGGGTGCAGCCCAGAACAACAGCATCCAGATCGTTGTTCCGTACAAAGGAATCCATATAATAACGAATGGTCAGATCCATTATTTCATTGTCTATGATGCCCTCTTCGATAAGAGGAACAAAGGCTGGACACGGCGCTTCCGCGATGCGTATCCTGTCATTGTATTTCTGGATTTTATCTTTATATGCGTGGGATGCGATGGTGACCTTCGTTCCGATAACGCCCACCTTGTCCTTGACGCCTCTGTAAGTCGCCACGTATCTGGCAGTCGGCTCGATGATGCCGATGATCGGGATCTGCGGAAAACGCTCCTGCAGATCGTCCACGCAGGTTGCGCTGACGGTATTGCACGCGATGACGATCATCTTAACATCTGATTCCACCAGAAAATCGGCAATTTCCATACTGAAATTGCGTATCGTTCTCGTCGCCTTGGAGCCGTACGGCGTCCTGGCGGTATCGCCGAAATATATGATTTTTTCCTCAGGAAGTTCCCTCATGAGATAAGGGATGCAGGTCAGTCCGCCCAGTCCTGAATCAAAGAAGCCGATAGGCCTGTTATCCATATTCACGTATCCTCTCTGTTATTGAATAATCAACTCAAGTATTATACAATATGACAAGACTAAAGTAAAACAACCGGGAGGTAAAAATGAGCGCGAAAGAACTGAAAACAAGGGACCAGATCGATCCGAAGTACAAGTGGAATATCGAGGCAATGATCAAGGACGAAAACACCATCGATTCCGACCTGCAGAAGATCAAAAAAATGGCTGATCAGTACGCTTCGAAGTTCGCGGGACACCTCGGAGACAGCGCCGAAACCCTTTATGATGCTTTTGCATCGAGCGACAAACTGATGCGGAAACTGGAGAAAATCTATGTCTACGCTCACATGAGACGCGACGAGGACAATTCCAACAGCCGCTATCAGGGCATGACCGACAAAGCCATGGCCGTCATCGCCTACGTTTCCGCCGCCACATCCTTCTTCACGCCGGAATTGCTCTCCATTAAAAAGAGTACCCTCCTCGGTTTTATCAAAGACAACCCTAAGCTCAGCACTTATGAATTCGCCATCCGTGACGCTCTTCGCCAGAAGAAGCACATCATGGGCAAAAAGGAAGAATCCATCATGGCGCAGATGGGCGAAATCACGGGTGCGACCAACGATGTCTTCACCATGCTCAACAATGCGGACATCAAATTCAAGGACGCTGTGGACAGCAAAGGCCGCAAGCACCCTGTCACCCACGGATCCTATATCAAGCATATGGAATCCAAGGATCGGGTCCTGCGCGAATCGGCCTACAATTCCATGTATGACGCTTTTAAGGAGCTGATCAACACGATTTCCGCCGCGTACAACTACAATACGAAGACGGACGTGGTCACTTCCAGAATCCGCAAGTTCGCTTCCTCCAGAGAAGCCGCTCTCTCGGGCGACAACATTCCGGGCGCCGTCTACGACAATCTCGTCAGCGTGGTCAATGAGAATCTGCCGTCCATGCACCGGTACGTGCAGCTGCGGAAGAAACTGCTTGGTCTGGACAAGATGTACATGTACGACATGTACGTCCCTCTCATTAAGATTCCAAATAAGAAGATCACCTTCGAAGAAGGCCTGGATATTATGCGCGAAGCCCTGAATCCTCTGGGCAGAGACTATATCAACAAGATGAACAAAGGCATCAGCCAGGGCTGGATTGACGTCTATGAAAACAAGGGGAAAACCAGCGGCGCGTACAGTTTCGGCTGCTACGACAGCTACCCTTACATCCTGCTGAACTACACCGATACCCTCAAGGATGTCTTCACGATCATCCACGAGATGGGTCACTCCATGCATTCGAAGTACACGAGAGACGCGCAGCCGTACATCTACGGCAGCCACTCCATCTTCACCGCGGAGACAGCCTCGACGGTCAACGAATCCCTGCTCATGAACTATCTTCTGAACAAGGAGACCGATAAGCGCATGCGGAAGTACCTGCTCAATATGTATCTGGAGGAATTCCGCACCACCCTCTTCCGGCAGACTATGTTCGCCGAGTTTGAAGATATCACCCACAAGGCCATTGAAGCGGGACAGGTGCTCACGGGAGACTGGATGTGCGATCAGTACGAAGCGCTGAACGACAAATACTACGGACCGGCTGTCGAACGTGACGATACAATCCGTTATGAATGGGCGCGCATTCCGCACTTCTACAATGCTTTCTACGTGTATAAATACGCGACGGGCTATTCGGCTGCGACAGCAATCAGCAGCAAAATCCTCAGCGAGGGCAAATCTGCGGCAGCAGATTACATAGATTTCCTTAAGACCGGCGAATCTGACTATCCAATCGAACTCCTGAAGATTGCGGGAGTGGATATGTCGAGTCCAGAGCCGATCAGAAAGGCAATGGATAAATTCAACGAACTGTTAGATGAATTTGAAGGAATGGCAAGATAGATGAAAACCGGACTGATCTCTTTATTCACAAATGAAACTGAACTCTCCGCCGATGTGGAACTACTGCTCCGGCAGAAACTGACATCGCGCGGATACAAAGTCACAGAAGGCTACGACGAAGAGGCCGAGCTGCTGATTTGTATCGGCGGCGACGGCGCATTCCTGCGCACCATGCATCGATGCGACTTCCCGGAAACCCCTATCGTCGGCATCAACACCGGACATCTGGGCTTCTTCCAGGAAGTCTGGCCGGAAGACTTCGACACCTTTATCGAAGACTACGAACACGAGAACTACACCATACAAAAGCTGGGAACTGTAATGGGAATCGCGACGACAGCGGACGGAACCACAAACACACACATCGGTCTGAACGAGATCGCGATCACCGGCAGCAAATCCTATACGATACACTTCGATCTTTCCATTGGAGACAAGCCGATTGAACGCTTCAGCGGAGACGGGATTCTCGTTGCCACATCCGCGGGAAGTACCGCCTATAACTATTCCGTAGGCGGATCCATCGTGGACCCGAGACTCAACCTCCTGCAGGTTACACCTCTTGCCCCGATGAACACGACGGCTTTCCGCTCCTTTACTTCGAGCATCATGCTCCCTTCCGATCTGACACTCGGCATCGTTCCGGAAGAATCCGATAAAACCATCTACATTACAAACGACGGTATTGAGAACGAATATGACAATCTCAAAGAGATCAAAGTCTCCATATCGGATAAATCCGTCAATCTGATTCGTTTCAGCGATTACGACTTCTGGAGCAAGGTAAAAGACAAGTTCCTCTAATGACTCAGTTCCGACACGTTGTCACAAGTGAAGACGATGGAAAAGAAGTACGCCAGATTACGAGAGAGTACTTCGATTTTTCCGCACGCCTGCGAAACCGTATCAAGCGTCAGAAACTCACTATGAGAAATGGAGTCCCTGCAGAAGGCTGGCACAAAGTCTGTGAAGGCGATGTCATCAGTATCACCCTTCCCGATGAGCACAGCAACTTTCCGCCGGAAGATATCCCCATCGATATTGTTTTTGAAGACGATGACCTGATGGTTATCAACAAGCAGCCGGGCCTGGTTGTACATCCTACCAAAGGCCATCCGGCAGGCACCTGTGCCAACGCTCTTGCCAATTACATGGAACAGACCGGCAACATCTTTAAGATCCGATTTGTCAACAGACTGGACCGGGATACATCCGGTCTGCTTTTGGTTGCAAAGAACGCCTACTGCCAGAATCATATTACGGACCAGATGAGAAAAGGACAGATTCACAAAAAATATCTCGCTATCGTCAAAGGTGTTATGGAATCAGAGTCGGGAACCATCGATCTGCCTATCGGCCGACCGGATCCGGAAGACATAAGAAGAGGCGTCATCGCAGACGGCGCCCCTTCCGTGACTCATTATAAAGTTGTTGAATACCTCAAGGGCCACACCCTTGTGGAGCTTTTGCTTGAGACCGGCAGGACCCATCAGATCAGAGTCCACATGTCTCACATCGGCCATCCTGTCGCAGGCGACACACTCTACGGTGAAGAAGATGCTGAACTGATCAGTCGACAGGCGCTTCACGCCGCAGGGCTTTCGCTCATCCACCCGATCACAAAGGAACCGGTAGACTTTATAGCTCCCCTTCCTGATGACATGAAAGAGGCCATTGAAAAGCTCTCTCTGTAACCGTTCTAGCCGATGATATCGGAAATCGGTTTGTCTTTCAGCTCCTGTTCCAGAATCTGCTGGATTCTCTCCAATTCGGTGTGCATCCTGCACGGAATATCATCGGTGTTTCTGCCGCAGTCTTCCTTCATGCAGTGAACGATCGCCAGATCTTCCTCTGTTACGCTGACGATATCATAAACGGTCAAATCATCGAGTTTCCTGTTCAGGAAGTATCCGCCTTCTTTCCCACGTTCCGATTTCACGATGTCGTTCTGCTCCAGCTCACGAATAATCTTATAGGCAAAAGCTTTCGGTATATCTTCTTGTTCACAGATTTCACGCACGCTGTGAGTTTTCCCGTCTTTCAGTGCTCTGCACACCCGCAGGGCGTAATCGCTTCTCTTGGTGATAATCATGTGCGTCTCCTTAATTTATACCTCAATACTCCAATTTAGATTTATTATAACACAAGTATTCTCTCCAAAACTGTTTTTTTGTGTTATAATGACCAAGGATTATTTCACAATTTATAATACAAGGAGACAGAAAATGAAGAGTTTTATCAGTGAATTCAAGGAATTCGCACTGCGCGGCAATGTCATGGATATGGCCATCGGCATCATCATCGGAGCTGCTTTCACCGCCATCGTAACCGCTCTGGTCGACAACATCATCTCACCGATCATCGGCATGTTTGTCAAAGTTGATTTCAACCATCTGGTTGCGACTGTAAATGGCGTGGAGCTTCAGTACGGCGCGTTCATCATGGCCATCGTAAACTTCGTGATCGTTGCTCTGGTGCTGTTCTGCATCATCAAGGCGATGAACAAGGCCGCTTCCCTCACAAAGAAAGAGGAAGACGAGGAAGAGCCAACTACAAAGGAGTGTCCGTTCTGCCTGCAGGAGATTCCAATCAAAGCGACGAGATGCCCTCACTGCACTTCCGAGCTGAAGGAATAACAGAAACAGAATCAAAAAACAAAAGACGGCTGGATCTCCAGCCGTCTTTTTGGTGCGGATAAGAGGATTCGAACCTCCACCGAATTGCTCCGACACGGACCTGAACCGTGCGCGTCTGCCAGTTCCGCCATATCCGCGCGACTTCTTTATTATACAATATGAATTTAGAAATTCAAGATGTTTTTTAAAGAAAATTCTAATGACCCGGGCAAGACGTAAGCCGGGTTCTGTATCTGACAATCATCTATCTCGACATACCGTTACCGGCATGCTCCAGCGACCTACCTTCCGGGCGGCAGCGGGCAACTGCCCGGCCGAAGCCGTACGCCCATTTGGTCTTGCTCCGGATGGGGTTTACACGAGACATATGTTACCATACATCCCCGTGAGCTCTTACCTCACGATTTCACCCTTACCGCATGAAGCGGCGGTATGTTTCTGTTGCACTTTCCCTATAGTTACCTACGCCGGACGTTATCCGGCATCCTCGCCCTGCGGAGCCCGGACTTTCCTCACACTGCAGGTGCAGCGCGCGATTGTCTGTCTTACCCGGATCCCTATGAATTTCAAATGTATGCGAACTACAACGTGTACGGATTCGTGTTCGCCTCCGACATTATAACATCGACGTCAAGGCCTCTTTCAAAGGCGATTTTTTTGACCTGCGCGGCCATGTTTTCGGTAAAGATCTTCTCCGTACCGTAGTGGCCGGCGTCAATGACAGAAATGCCGGATGCCTTTGCGTACTGGGCTTCATGCAGTTTCAGGTCGCCCGTAATGAATAGATCGCACCCTGCTTTCACAGCCTCTGGAATATAACTTCCGCCAGCGCCTGTACAGAGTCCGACTTTCTTAATATCAGTCCGACCGGCATCGACGCAGCGAATGTAATTCTCCGGCAGATCAAGAGCCCTTTCCACATGTCTACAGGCCTGATAGTAATTCATCGGCTGCGGGAACTCTCCTGTCCATGCATTAGATACTCCGCCCGGCTCCACGTTCACCAGTCCCAACAGCTTTGCCATATATGAGTTGTTGCCATCCGCTGCAAAATCAAATGAGAGATGAGCTGAATAAACACTTACTCCCAAATTAATCGACCAGTGGATATACCTTCCTGGCAGGTCATTGAAACTAATCACGGACTGCGGTGTGAACAAGAGCGGATGATGTGTCAGAATCAGGTCTGCGTTTACATCTGCCGCCTCCATAAGCACACTCATGTTAATTTCGAGACATACCAGAATCTTGTCAATGTCCTGAGCGCCGCTGTAAATCTGCGGGCCGGAATTATCAATATCCTGATAGTGCTCGGTAGGAGCGATTTCCTCCATGATGTCGATGAATTCTTTATACTTCATTCTGCATTCTCCTTTTTCGGAAATACGCAATGCGACGGTTGACTATGTCAAGCTCATCGGAATCAATGTGTGAGCTTCGCTGCATACCGTCCATAACCTTCTGCTCGATGGCGAGTTTGACCGCCGCGTATTCCGCTGCCAACGGTCCCTGCTTCTCAAATAAGTCGTCCGGCAGTTCCCAGCAGGCATCTCTTTTGCACGGCAGTGCCTCTGTAGGACCTAAAATGGCGATTTCAGCGGACTTCGGCGGTATTACCGTAATTATATCACAAATGAATTTACCTTCCCTCACAAGCTGATTTTTCACGATATTGAAGTTGTTCGCTTTCAGCCAATACCGCAGAAGTCCCGCGTGATTTCTCGGCTGAAGAATGAACTTGCCGAAAGAACAGGTCTTCTCCATATCTCTGTCCAGGATGTCCCGTATGAGGAGTCCGCCCATCCCGGCAATGACAACCGCGTCCACTTCACCGGCAGACAGCACTGTCAATCCATCGCCGACTCTGAAATCCAATTCATGGCCAAACTGATAGGCGCCGGCAGCAGCCATTGCCTTTGCGAGAGACGGCGCACTGACGTCACACATGATGACAGACGGAGAGATGCCCTTCTCCCAGAGATACAATGGCAAAAAACCATGGTCGGTACCGATGTCGGCCATGGTCTCGCCAGTATTGATCTCATCTGCGATTTTCTGCAGTCTGTCCGTCAATCCATTCATATTACTCCAGATAATCCTTGAGTTTCTTACTTCTGGTCGGATGTCTCAGTTTGCGAAGCGCCTTAGCTTCGATCTGTCTGATTCTCTCACGGGTAACGTCGAATTCCTTACCGACTTCTTCAAGGGTTCTGGCGCGTCCGTCTTCCAGACCAAATCTGAGTTTGAGCACCTTCTGCTCTCTCTCCGTAAGGGTGTTGAGCACCTCCACCAACTGCTCCTTAAGCATGCTGAACGCAGCAGCCTCAGCTGGAGCCGGAGCGTCTTCATCAGGAATAAAGTCGCCGAGGTGGCTGTCCTCCTCCTCACCGATCGGTGTCTCCAGAGAAACCGGTTCCTGCGCGATCTTGAGAATTTCTCTGACCTTCTCTACTGTAATTCCCATTTCTTCCGCAATCTCGTCCGGGGTCGGTTCACGACCATTCTCCTGCAGAAGCTGACGGGAAACACGGATGAGTTTATTGATGGTCTCGACCATATGGACAGGGATTCTGATCGTTCTGGCCTGGTCCGCGATGGATCTTGTGATGGCCTGTCTGATCCACCATGTCGCATAGGTACTGAACTTATATCCCTTCGTGTAGTCAAACTTATCGACAGCCTTGATGAGGCCCAGATTTCCCTCCTGAATCAGATCCAGGAAGAGCATCCCTCTGCCGACGTATTTCTTAGCGATGGAAACCACGAGACGCAGGTTTGCTTCACACAGTTTCTGCTTCGCATATTCATCGCCCTGTTCCATTCTCTTGGCCAGTTCCACTTCTTCCTCCGCGGACAGAAGCGGCACCTTGCCGATTTCTTTGAGATACATTCTAACTGGATCGTCGACAGCTACCGTCTTGGAGATGGCGGCCTCCAGATCGATTTCCTTGGCCTTTGGGTCCTTCTCCATCTGCGCCTTGATATCAGGATCTTCTTCCTCGCTGTCGATTTTCTTCAGCTCTTCGAGATTTGGTTCTTCCCTTTCCGTTACCACGGCGATCCCATTCTTGTCCAGAAACTCATAGATGTCATCAATCTGATCCTTATCAAAACCAATCGTGTCGATACGGTCACCGACTTCAGAGAAAGTAAGATTTGAAGCGCCCTTTTCGTCAGCCAGTGTTTTCAAGTCCGTCATGGCCTGCAGCTTGTCTCTCTCCGACACGCCGTTCAGGAAGTCTTCCTGACCTGTGTAATCGTCTTTGATCGCCAGAATTCGCTCTCTGAAACGTTCCAGTTCAGTCTTCTTTGCGTTTTTGCTCTCTTTTGCCATTTTTCCACCCTATCCTTTTATTGATTTCTGTATCTCTATCTGTCGCTGCATCAGTTTTTCGGCCTCGCTCCTGTCCAGATGCGGATCTCGGAGTTTCGCTGTGATCCGGGCATCTTCACGCAGGAGCTTCTGGTGCCTGATATATTTGATGCAGTCCTCATAGATTTCGTTTTCTTTATCTCCCGGTATGATTCTGGAACGGATCGTCCTGAGTGTCTGTACACTGTCGATATCAATCTGTTCCGCTATCCGGTTCATATCGAGAGGCCGCTCGCCTTTGTCTTCAGCGAGAATCGCCTGATAAATGCTGCTTCCGATACGGTCTGTGAACACATCGTCTTTTATGTCATCAGGCAACTTGACATAATCACTGTCAATCAGCATGAGTTTCAGCAGATCCATCTCAGCTTCGCTCATCTCATCACGGAGGATCTCCTCATTTCTGATGACAGACCCGAACGCATTGCTGCCTTGCTTTTCCTTGCCGTTTTCGAATTCCTGCCGGATCGCCTGTTCTGATATGTCGGTCTTCTCCGCGAGCATACCCAGATACATGTCGGCTTCCACCGGCTTCATCCCACCCAGAATCCGCAGTGCGTCACGGATGTATTTCAGTTTATCCTGACTGTCGTTGAGGTCATATGGTTCTTGTGCTTTCTTGAGTTTGAAATCCCCGAACGGGAGCGCCGAATCCACAAGCTCCAGATATGCGTCCCTGCCCTTCGCCTTGATAAACTCGTCTGGGTCCTTACCGTCCGTCACAACGAGCACTCTGGCTCTGAGGTCCTCGTTGTACAGAATATCCAAACCCCTCAATGCGGCCTTCTGTCCCGCGCTGTCCGCGTCATAGGAGAGAATCACGTCCGATGTGTATCGCTTGATCAGTCTGGCCTGGTTCTCCGTCAGAGCTGTCCCCAGGGACGCAGACACATTCCTGACTCCTGCTTGATAGAGGGAAATCACATCCATATATCCCTCTACGAGGATGATGCGGTCCTCTTTTTTGACATAATCCTTCGTGACATTGAGACCGTACAGATTGTTCTTCTTCTGAAAAGCCGCCGACTCTTTGGAGTTCAGGTACTTTGGTTCGCCGTCACCGATGATCCTTCCGCCGAATCCGATGACTTTACCGCCCGTATTGATAATCGGAAAGATCACCCTTCCCCTGAATTTATCGTAGTATCTGCCATCTTTCTCCGATGATAGACCGACTTCAACCAACTTCTGGGGAGAATACCCCTGCTCTGACAGATGATCGGTCAGGCTGGTCCACTCCTCATCCGCATAGCCGATTCCAAAGGTATTGAGCGTTTCATCGGAAATGCCTCTTCTGCGCATGTAAGTGTAGCCGGGATTGTTGTGTTCCCTCAAAGCCCGGTAGAAGAACCTGGCTGCCAACCTGTTGATTTCAAAAAACTCCTTGCTCTGTCCGCTGCTCTGGCTGCTTCTCTTCAGCTCGATGCCGTACTCCCTGGCGAGCAGTTCCATAGCCTCCACAAAATCCAGGCTGTAGTACTTCTGCACAAAGCTGATGACGTCGCCGCCTTCGCCGCAGCCGAAGCACTTATAGGTTTGTCTTCCTTCATCAACAGAAAAAGAAGGTGTCTTTTCATTGTGGAACGGGCAAAGGCCTTTGTAGGAACTACCGGCCTTCTTCAGGGTGACGACCCTGCCAATAACATCCACAATGTTACACCTGCTTTTGATCTCTTCTACGTTATTGAAATTGTACGAATTGCGATTGTTTGCCACTTCTACCCCTGTATTATTTAACTCTACAATACTAGTTACGATGCAAAAGCAGCAAATCCTTTTTTATTTTATAATCTCTTGATATGTATTTTCAGCATATCGGTCGGTCATCCCGGCGATATGATCTTTTACCAGTTCCTCCATGTCCGTATGTTCAGCGAGATCCGGAAACTCGCGAATGATCAGTTCCGGATGATCGCTATAGTAGCGATAGAGCGTTTCGATGACCGTCTCGATTCTGGCAGCATCATCTGCGCTCTTTACTTCAATGTTGTGGTATACATTTTCAAACATGAAGCTCCGAAGTTCGTTCATAGCGGCCAGTTTCTCATCACTCAGTCGTATGATGGCGGAATCCTCGCTGTTGGAGATCATATCCTTGACCAGGGTGTCGATTCTCTTCTTGTGGGAATCCCCCAGTATGCGTATGCATTCAGAAGGAAGATCATCTGCGCTGATAACGCCACTCCGGATGGCATCGTCGATATCATGATTGATATAAGCGATTCGGTCGCTGGTTTTGACAATCTGTCCCTCCGGCGTGAACGGCATGACAGATCCGGTATGATTCAGTATTCCGTCGCGCACTTCAGCAGTCAGATTCATACCTCTTTTATTCCCATGAAACTCAAGTACATCCACGACGCGAAGGCTCTGTTGATTGTGGCGGAAGCCTTTGCTGTAGAGTTTGTTGAGCACATATTCTCCGCTGTGTCCGAAAGGCGTATGTCCCAAATCGTGCCCCATAGCGATAGCCTCGGTGAGATCCTCATTCAGGGCCAACCCTCTCGCGATGGTTCTGGCAATCTGAGCGACTTCTATGGTGTGTGTCAGACGTGTTCTGAAGTGATCTCCTTCCAGGGAAAGAAAGACCTGGGTCTTGTGCATGAGCCTCCGGAAAGATTTCGAGTGGATGATTCTATCCCTGTCACGCTGGAAATCCGTTCTGACTTCACATTTCTCTTCAGGTTTTATCCTTCCTCTTGTCTCTGCCGCTTTGGTCGCATAAGGGGACAAATACAGATATTCTCTATTTTCTACGTCAGCTCGTTTGATCATGTCTAAACTCCGGTGGAACCAAATCCACCCTTTCCTCTGGCCGTTTCAGACAGTTCTTCAACTGGTTCAATTTCCGCATGCACAACAGGCGCAATCACCATCTGGGCAATCCTGTCTCCATTATTCACTGTAAACGCTTCCTCGCCCATATTGACGAGAGCGACCTTGACTTCTCCTCTGTAATCACTGTCGATCGTTCCAACGCCGTTGACGAGACCGATGCCGTGTCGCACAGCCAGACCGCTTCTGGCTCTGATCTGCACTTCATAACCAGTTTCGAACTCCATAAAGAGCCCCGTCGGGATGAGCGCCCTTCTGCCTGGTTCTATGACAACCGGCTCCTTGAGAAACGCACGGATATCCATGCCGGCGGAGCCTTCTGTTTCATAGGCCGGATATATACCTGACAGACTATTGATTCTTACTTTCATCAATGATCTCCTCCAGATTGAGTTCTTTGCCTGTAACTGCGGCGCCGCAATAAAGATCGAGACTTCCGACTTTCTCCGCCGCGCGAAGGATGTCCTGTCTGGTCACCGCATTAAATTTCTCCAGAGATTCATCCACAGAGAACAGACTGTTCATGAGCAGTTTATTCCTGCCGAGAGAGAACATCAGAGCAGCTGTGTTCTCAAGTGAGAAAATATATGACGTCTTCGCCTGTTCCTTGGCGATGGACAACTCTTCTTCTGTTACGCCGTGTTCGGCGAGTTTCGCAAGTTCATATCTGATTTCTTTGATTGTCTTCGCTGTGTTCTCATGGGCAACGCCTGCGTAGATGTTGAAGAAACCGTTGAAGCTGCTGAAGGAATTCATGGAGCACACATTGTACGCCAGCCCCTTCTGTTCACGGATATTCTGGAAGAGCCTTGAACTCATGGATCCTCCTAGAATGCTGTTCATGAGTACGAAAGCGTAGTACAGGTCATCCATGTAGGAAACGCCCGGCGCAGCCAGACAGATGTGTGTCTGTTCAATGTCCTTGACCTTCACGTCAAAGGATCTGCTGTATGGTCCGACTGTCCTCCTGTAATCAGGAAGATGTTCATTCAGCGCGCTTAGTTTCTCTTCAAATAACGCAACAATTTTCTTTTCATCAAAATTGCCGGCAACGGCAATCACAATGCCGTCCCTGGCGTAGCGTCTTCTGTAGTACTCGACCATCTTCTCGTGATCGATGCCCGCGAGACTTTCCGGAGTCCCGAGAATGGACCTCGCGAGAGGGTTTCCCTTGTTCACCAGTTCTGAAATAATGTCATAAATCTCATCGTCAGGAGTGTCTTTGACCATCTTGATCTCTTCGAGTATTACCTGGCGCTCCTTATCAATTTCCTCCTGATCGAACTTTGATTCCAAAACCATGTCCAGCAGAATCTCAGCGCCTTTATATATGTTGGAGGTCAGCGTCTTGACATAGTAACAGGTGGACTCTTTGCCCGTCATAGCGTTGAATGTCGCACCGATTTTATCCATATCTTCGGCAATCATCCGAGCCGTTCGTTTCTCTGTTCCCTTGAACATCATATGCTCTATGAAATGAGAAACACCATGGGTCATATCGTCTTCATAGACGGAACCTGACGCCACCCATACACCCAGAGCGGCGGATCTAACCATGGTGTTTTTTTCTATAATTATGCTGACTCCGCAGTCAAGTCTAATTTCTTCAGCCATTATTCCTTTCCTTTATCTTTCGCCAGTTCCATGAGAAGCCCCATTTTTGACATCACATGATCGTAGGCTCCTTTGCTGTGCGGTACCATACAGTTGCTGCAGTCCTTGATGCCGTTCTCCGTATAACTGAAATTACCTCCGCACTCCTTCCCCAGAGCGTAAAGAGGACAGTAGCAGAAGAGGCAGTTGAACGACTCCTCATTTCCCGTATTATGACATGGGAAAAATTCGCATTCTGTATGGGAAAAAAATTTGTAGTTTTCGATCTTCTTGTCAGTCATTATATCCGATTATTCCTCGCTGTCTTCCGGTTTTACTTCTTCCTGTATCGTTTCTGCAGTTGTCTCGGTTTCTTCTGGTGCTTCGGTTTCCGCAGGTGTCTCAGGCTCTTCTGCCGGCGTTTCGTTGGATGCTTCTTTCGCGAGAATCTCTCCGTACTGCTGCTGAGCTTCCTCAACCGTAACCGGGACCGGCATAGTCTCCTTAATCAGGTGTCCGGAAAGGATTTCATAGAATCCGGCGAGCGTAGAATAAACATAAGCCATCAGCGGCGCTGTGAAGAGAACGCCTATGATTGAAAACAGCGCGATAACAAATGAATTGTTCGATACTGTGCTTCCGATAGACTGTATGATCCCTGCAGGCAGAGACGACAGAATCGCCCAACCGATGAATGAGAGACTCAGAAGGAAGAACTTTCCTTTATTACCTTTCATCATGGCTTTTGATTCGTCCATGCACTGACGGATCCCCTTGTCAGGATCGTCTGCCAGGATGAAGAAGGCCTGGCTGTACCGGATGGACGCGATGATTCCTGGAACGATAAAGAGCAGTGTCCACAGGAAGATGAACAGCGTCTGGTACAGGAACAGTCCAAGAGCCTTGCCGAACTTCTCAAAACCAAGGAAAATGTCTGCCAATTGCACATTGTGCTTTCTGAAGGTGGCCAGGAAATAAAGTGTGACACCCAGCTGCATCGCACCTGAGACGAGCAGCACATAAATTCCGCTCAAGATACTCGTCTGCGGCATGTTGTTGTAGAAATTCACATAGAAATCTGCATCCATGCCGTAGGTATATCCATTGTTCGTCATGAGACTTCCGACATTCTGCCCGAAGAGCGCGTCAAAGACCGCTACCGGGAGCTGCATGACCAGAAGATACACGCACATGGCGATAATCGCGTCTTTCCATTTGCCCGCAAGCGCATTTCTGCCAAGCGTTCTCAGAGTTTTACACGGTTCCGTTATGATAATGTTCTGTTCAACTAAAATGTCCTGCATCAATCATTCTCCCCCTTTATTCCAATAAAACGATTCCGTAGTATGTTACCACAAAAGCAGGACATGTTCAAACACTATTCTCGCGAAAAAAGGCGGAGGAAATAAATATTTCCTCCGCCCTATGGAATGATGATTTTATTATGTTTGTTCTTAGTACAGATTCTGGAAAATCTCTGCGATTTCTGCTTCTGACAGTTCAACATAGTTGTTGCCGAGCAGTCTCTGCTGGTTGTCGATTGTGGACTTCGCAAATGGAGCAACCTGATCCTCCGTCATGCCATACTCTCTGAGAGGCTTCTTCTCAAGAATCTTGCCGAGGAATGCATCCAGTTCTTCGTAAACAACGTCTTCGCTGCATCCGAGAACGTCACAGAAGATCTTGTTCGCTTCCTGAATCTTGCCTACCGGCTGCTTTCTCATGTACATCTTGAATACTTCTGTGAAGCAGATGAAGTTCGCCTCGCCGTGCGGAATGTGGAATGCGCCGCCGTGTGCATAGGACAGTGCGTGTACCGCTGCGCAGCCTGCATTACCAAACGCGATGCCGGCATAAGTAGCTGCCAGGCAGAAGTCCTTGAGCAGGTCAGCTCTGTTTTCCTTCGTGTTTCCACCTCTCTCGACGATCTTCTTGTATCCGCCCATGATCAGTGCGATTGCTTCCTTAGAAAGAATCTCTGTGAACGGAGATGCCTTTGGTGACAGGAATGATTCAACAGCGTGGATCAGAGCGTCAACGGATGAAGTCGCGAATACTTTGTCAGGCAGACCCTGCAGTGATTCAGGAATCAGAACTGCTTCGTCAGCGAACGTATCCGGTGTAGCAATACCCTTCTTCAGGTTCAGTGAAGGAATGGAAGCTACTGCTACATTCGTTACTTCTGAACCAGTTCCGCAAGTCGTCGGAACTGCGATGAGCTTCTTGATCTTCTTGCAAGGATACTTGTCAGTGTACAGATCTGCAACCTTGTCAGGAATCTCGCATGCCAGAACCTTACAGCAGTCGACGATTGTGCCGCCGCCGAAAGCGATAATTCTGTCATACTCATACTGATCCATCTCTGCCTTCATAGCGTCCATCATTTCGTCTGTTGGCTCACCCATGCCGTACTTCTCCTGGAAGATGACAGGCATGTCGATGCCAAGTCCTTCAACGTAAGGCTTGTACATCCACTCGTTTGTTACGAGGATGTCGCCTTTGCCGAGCTTAAACTCATCGTTAAAGTCTTTGAACGTATCGAAATAGTGAATTGTTGGGACTAATTTTAAAGCCTGCATAATGCATAACCTCCTTATTATTGGTTAACCGTAAAATAATTCTTTAGACAAGTGAATTACTCGTCATAGGAATGGTGGAAGATCTCTTTCATTGCTTCCTTAAGCTCTGGTCTGAAGTCTGGATGAGCGATATCGATAAGGGCCTTTGCTCTTTCTTTGTTGCTCTTTCCCCACAGATCCGCAATGCCATACTCAGTTACTACGAATTCAGTATCGTTTCTGGAATCTGTTACGACCTGCTTATCGGCCAGATGAGGTGTAATCTTGGAAATCTTTGTTCCATCCTTCTTGACAGCCATGGATGGCATAGCGATGATGCCCTTGCCCAATCCGTCTCTTGCCATTGCAGCACCACGGATGAAGTCAACCTGTCCGCCTACGCCGGAGAACTGTACGTCACCGCCAAGAGTATCAGAAGCAACCTGTCCATAGAGGTCGCAGCCGAGAGCTCCGTTGATGGCGATCATCTTCGAGCAGTTCATGATGATTGTCGGGTCATTGACATAGTCAACCGGCATGATCTTAACTGCGTGGTTGTGATCGCAGAATTCATAGAGTTCCTGTGTACCCATAACGAAGTTCGCGACCATGACATCCTTATCGAAGGACTTCATCGTATTGTCAATAACGCCTTCATAGTAAAGCTGCATAGCTCCGTCACCCAGCATCTCAGAGTGGAGACCCAGATGTTTCTTGTTCTTCAGCTGTGCGCAGACAGCGTCAGGAATGGAACCGATACCCAGCTGCAGCGTAGCGCCGTCTTCGATGAGGCTTGCGCAGTACTTACCGATTTCTTCTTCGACAGGACCGATCTTGGAAGCCGGAATTGTCGGAAGATACTCATCATACTCTACAATTGCGTCAGCATACTCCATCAGCGGGAATACGACATCGCCATAGGAGAACGGAACGTGTTCGTTGACCTGTGCGATAACAGTCTTCGCTGACTTAATTGCCTGTACGGTGTAGTCACCGGATACGCCTGTGGATACATAACCGAGTTTATCCGGCTTGGAAACCTGAATCAGGACTACGTCAACCTGTATTCTTCCCTGTCTCATGAGCTCAGGAAGTTCATGGAAGAAGAATGAGGTGTAATCGCCCCAGTCATTACAGGCTTTTCTCGTCTGTCCGGAAATGAACCACATGTTTGGATGGAAGTTTTCCTTGTACTCTTCCTTGCAGTAGTCCCCAGGACCGAGTGAGAACATGTGAGAAATCTCAACGTTCTTGTAGTTTTTCGCATTTCTGACCATGGCTCTGACCAGCTCTGCCGGTTCGCCTACGTCATGCTGGAAAACTACTTTGTCATTTGACTTGATGAGCTGTACAGCTTCATCGGAAGTCATTTTCTTTGCATCATAAAGTTCTTTCCAGTTTCTCATTAACTTTTTCCTCCAGTAATTGTTCTATTTTTGATACGTGATCCTCAGACCACATTTTTAAAACATCACCTTTGACAGTGTACTGGTCGATGATAGGACAGCAAGCCGTACACCCTCCTATTACGAGAAGGTGGTCATATACAGGACCTTCCTCAGCATGCTCGAAATTGATTTCCGGCAAATCGGACTGAATTTTTCGGAACGCTTCCCCTCTCTGATAGTGTGGATTGCATCCGCCACAGAACTTAACTCCGCATACCATGTTAAATTCTTAACTTTCCTTCTTAAAACCTGAGGCCGCCCGGGACTGCCAAGCGGCCTCATCTCAAACACTGTCTATTATGATTTTGCAGGAATCAGATTATTCCTTGATGCCTGCGATTGCCTTAGCCAGAGCCTTCTTTCCTTCGATGTTGCCCTGTCTCTGGATCATGATTCTCTGAGCCTGCGGTGAACCTGCACCGTGCATGGACTCAGTTCTGTAACCTACTGCTGCAGCGCCGAGGCACAGGTTCTCAATCAGTCTGAGAACTCTCATACGCTGTTCTGTTGTGCAGGAAGGTGCAGCTGCATAGAATCTGTTGCAAACTTCGCCGATTGTCTCGCCGTTTCTTCCAACTGCCAGATCGGAATCGAAGTCCTTCTGTGACGGCATCGTTACCATCAGTCCGCCTGCGATATCTTCTGCCAGTCTTACGATTTCATAAGGGAATCTCGTGATGTTCTGCTTACAAACGTTAGCCAGAAGCAGGTCGATCTGATAGTTTCCGGCTTCTGTTGGATATCCTTCTGTTGAGCAAGCGATACCGCAGCAGTACAGAGTCTCATTCAGGTGAGTCATCTCGATGAGCTTGTCCTTAATGTGTGAAGCCTTCTGTGCGCCATTGTATTCAGCAGCCAGAGCAGCAGCACCGATCAGAACATCGCCTACGCCGACCTTGCAGCCGCCGTATGACTGTCTGTGATATCCAGCAAATCTCTCAACAACCATGCCAGCAAATTCATACTCACCAGCCAGGAATACATACTCGTTAGGAATGAATACATCATCAAATACTACGAGAGCTTCCTGTCCGCCGAACTGAGCGTTACCGAGGTCGATGTCTGCGCCTTCTTCCAGCTTTCTGGTGTCGCAGGACTGTCTTCCGTAGATCATGTACATACCGTCAGCATCGGATGGGCAAGCGAATGCTACCGCGTAGTCAGCATCCTCTTCTCTCATTGCCTGTGTCGGCATTACGATGTGCCAGTGTGAGTTGATGGAACCAGTCTGGTGGCACTTAGCGCCGCATACTACGATTCCGTCTTCTCTTCTCTCTTTGATTCTAACAAACAGGTCCTTATCTCTCTGAGCGTGCGGAGCAAGTCCTCTGTCGCCCTTAGGGTCTGTCATAGCGCCGTCAACTACCCAGTCGTTCTGCTGAACCTGAATCAGGAAGTTCTTGAAGTTCTCATGATAGTTGGTGCCGTACTTCTTATCGATTTCATAAGTTGATGAGAACATAGCGTTGAAAGCATCCATACCTACGCATCTCTGGAAGCATGAACCTGTCTTCTGTCCGCACAGTCTCTGCATCTTAACTTTGTTCTTCAGATCTTCAGTGCTCTGGTGCAGATGAGCAAATCTGTTTACTGTCTCGCCTGTGAGGTTTGACTTAACTGTCATCAGGTCTTTATACTCAGGATCCTGAGCCAGATCATATGTGACCTTAACGCAGTTGATGGAAGGTCTGATAATTGGATGATCTACCCAGTTATCGATCTTTTCACCGAACATGTAAACTCTTGTGTTCAGTTTTCTTAAGCTTTCAATGTACTGTTCGCCTGTCATTAACATAATAAAATCACTCCTTCTTATTGCTTTACTTCCGCCGGCAGAATTGCCGGGGGAATAAGTTAACTGATATATTAAAAGGCAACACAAAAAGGCTGCCTGTTTAATCGTCTTTTATTTCTCCTCTCAGGATTTTTCTGGCCATGTCAAGAAGATCCTCACTGACTGAAGTGTCGAGAATCACATCCTTTACTTCCGGACATCCTCCCATCACAAAATCCTTAACTACACTTTCAAGAGTTTCCTGGGCGGAAGGACACTGTGCGCATGCGCCTGTCAGTCTGACATATGCCACGCCATCCTCATATTTAGAAAGGCTCGAACCACCGAAATGCTCCTGCAGTACGGGATCGACCTGTTCTCTTAAAATTGCCCTGATTTTTTCTTCCAATTCACTCTCCTGAAAACATGCAGACTTACGAGTATATTATATGTGTGGAAATGTGTTATTTCAAGCAATAATGCAGTATAGCGTTAGAAAACAATGCAAAAAAGCAACATAATACGGAAATCAGATAAAATGTGAACGTCAAAAGTCTGTCAAAGTCCTTTTGACCGCTTCGTGCCACCCTTTCAGAAGCGTTTTACGCCTGTCTTCATCCATCTTCGGGCTGAAGATTCTATCGATCTGCCAATTGTCCAGAACGTCCTCCTCAGACTTCCAGTATCCCGTTGCAAGACCCGCCAGGTATGCCGCGCCTAAGGATGTGGTTTCGATGCACACAGGGCGGCATACGTCGAACCCGAGAATATCCGCCTGAAACTGCAGCAAAAAGTTGTTTGCCGAGGCACCGCCGTCCACTTTCAGAACGCCTATGTCATCACCAAGGTCCTCTGACATGGCCTTGAGAAGGTCGTATGTCTGATAAGACATCGCCTCCAAAGCCGCCCTCGCAATGTGGTTTTTATTAACGCCTCTTGTGAGGCCGAACATGGTTCCCCTGGCATATGGATCCCAATACGGCGCTCCCAATCCAGTGAAGGCCGGCACGATATATGCTCCCGCCGTGTCTTCCACTGCAAAGGCCATCTTCTCCGTCTGGGACGCGTGCTCGATGATTCCAAGTTCATCCCGCAGCCACTGTATCAGTGCTCCGGAAACAAACACGGAACCTTCCAAAGCGTAATACACGCGATCCCCGATGCCCCAAGCTATCGTAGTCAGTAAGCCGTTTGAAGATGTAACCGGGGTCTCCCCGGTATTGACGAGGACGAATCCTCCTGTCCCAAAAGTGTTTTTGGCTTCCCCTGTCTTGAAACAGGTCTGACCAAACAATGCCGCCTGCTGATCCCCGGCAGCTCCCGCGATTTTAATCTTGCCGCCAAAAAGCGCTTCATCTGTCTCGCCATATATGTAGCTGGAAGGCTTTGGCTCAGGCAGCATACATTCCGGTATTTCAAGCCTTGCCAGGATATCGCTGTCCCAGCAGAGATCATGAATGTTGAACAGCATTGTCCTGGATGCGTTGGAGTAGTCTGTCACGTGCGCCTTTCCGCCTGTCAGATTCCAGATGAGCCATGTCTCAACGGTTCCGAAGAGCAGTTCACCCTTCTCTGCCCGCTGTCTCGCTCCTTTCACGTTTTCCAGTATCCAGCTGATTTTTGTGCCGCTGAAATATGGGTCAATCAGAAGGCCTGTCTTCGATCTGAAGGATTCTTCGAGGCCCTCCTCTTTCAGCTGACTGCAGAAATCCGCTGTTCGCCTGCACTGCCACACGATTGCGTTATAAACAGGTTCACCTGTTTTTTTATCCCAAACAATTGTAGTCTCTCTCTGATTCGTGATGCCGATGGAATCGATGTCGGAAGCATCCAGCCCCGCCTGTTTCATTGCTACGCGGGCAACTTCCAACTGCGTTTTCCAGATTTCCATCGGGTCATGTTCAACCCATCCTGATTGCGGAAAAATCTGTTTGAATTCTTTTTGGGCAAGACTGAACTGTTCACCCTTACGATCATATATGATGCACCTTGAACTTGTGGTGCCTTGATCCAGAGCCATTATGTATTTTTTTGCCATGATAGTTCTCCGTTCTGCCGTCTGTTTCAGACGATTCTGTTGAATCTGCCGCCTTCCTGAAAAGACCTTAGGTTCTCGGCCAGCAAATCGATTATTTTCTCTCTCGTCTCAATCGGAGTGAAAGCGATGTGCGGCGTAATAACACAGTTCTCCAATCCAAGCAGCGGGCAATCATCCTCCGGCGGTTCTTTCTCAAGCACATCCAGGCCTGCCGCCTTCAGTTTACCGCTCTTCAGCGCTTCTGCAAGCGCCTGCTCATCCACAAGCCCCCCTCTTGCTGTGTTAATCAGTATGGCGCCGTCCTTCATCCTGCTGATAAAGTTTCTGTCGACCATATGACTGTTTTCATCTGTCAACGGACAGTTCAGAGAGAGTACATCCGCCTTGACTGCTTCGTCAGGATTCACACTGTAAGGGATAATCTTCATTCCGAGAGACGCTGCGATTTCTCCCACTTTCCTGCCAATGTTGCCGTATCCTACGATTCCCATGCTTTTGCCATTTAAGAGTGTAAGAGGCGTTGTTTCCACATCATCGTAGGTCCCCGGGCGGTTCGTGATTTGTAGAAGCAGCGCGATGGCGTGCTGCGCCACTGCATCGGTGGAATAGGCCGGAATGTTCGTCACTGCTACTCCCAATTCTTCAGCAGCCTCCAAATCAATGTGATTGAATCCCGTCGCCCCAATTCCGATATACTTCAGCTGCGGATTCTCCTCCATGACAGTCCGGTCGATCGGGAAAGAGTCAACAAATACGACATCCATACCCTGAAGCCTATCTTTGGCTTCGTCAAGCGTGGAAGTGAGGTAGTGCCTGAATTCGCACAGTTCTTCAATGGGCGTCCAGGAGATGTCTCCCCTGTTGATATCGATGCAATCAAGGAATACTGCTTTCATCCTTTTATCCTCCTGCTTTTTCAGTTTACCATATGTCTGGATAGAATTCACAGATTTCTTATGCTATACTTTAGACAATCGGTCCGATTGCGACGGGTTCCATTCTGAAAGGATGTAATGAAATGAAAAAATCAACCAAAATCATTATTTTGATTGTATTGATCCTGATGTGCATACTGATGGCCATCGGCGGAATTTCCATGGGTATAGCTCTGGCATAATTCTCATCTGCGGATTCCCGCAGACCTGATGCCTCTTATGCGATTGGAAACACAAGAAAAGAGACACCGCGTTGTATGCGATGTCTCTTTATTTTGATTGACTGAATATCTCAGACTGTCGTTAGAAATTATGCTCTTCTTCGATTTCGTGGTGCTGTGCGATGTAATCCTTAGCAAAGGATCTCAGATAATCGTGACCGAACATGAGATATTCTGTCTCTTCTCTGCGCGTCTTGCCGTTCTTGCCGGCTTTGTTCGCAATGAAGAAGATGATACCCAGAACGACCCATCCGCCGACGAACAGCCATTCAGGACCAGTCAGTGGTGAAGGGCTGCCCAAGCCAGGCAGATACAGCCAGAAGAAGAACAGAGCTACCAGCATTGCCAGTGCGCCGATGACAGGACCTGCCGGTGTACGGAATGGTCTTTCGAGTTCCGGCTCTTTTCTTCTCAGGATGAAGAATGAGAGTGATACCATGAAGTATGCAACTACTGTTCCGAAGGCAGCAGCGTCAACGAACCATACCAGCGCGGATCTTCCTGCGCAAGGTGAAATGATGGTGATGATACCAACGAGCAGTACTGCTGCTGTCGGGGAACCGTACTTCGGGTGAACTTTCGCGAAGATCTCAGGCAGCATCTTCGCTCTTGCCATTGCGAAGATAACACGTGATGCGCCAACAACGAATCCATTCCAGGAAGTCAGGATTCCGCACATTGCTGCGATGATCATCAGTTTACCGAAGATCGGATTGTTCATGCACCATGCGAAGCAGTTCGCTACCGGAACCGCAGCAGGGTCATTGTTGAATCCATCGAGGACTTCACCCGGAGTTGAAATCGCAACTGCGAAGATCATCAGGCAGTACCAGAAGGCAGCCATACAGATGGAGATGATCATAACTTTTCCGATCTTGCCGAGAGGAATGTTCATTTCCTCAGCTGCCTGCGGGATAACGTCGAATCCGACGAACATAGCAGGTACAGCCAGCATTACTGCTACAAAGCCTTTACCATCTGTAAAGAGCGGAATGAAGTGCTCGAGGGAACCAGTTGCTGTACCGCAAACTGCGAATGAGATACCGCCGATTGCCATTGCAACGGTAGCGACGGTCTGGAAGATTGCAGACGCCTTCGCACCTCTGTAGTTGACGACTGTCATGACGACAGCGCCGACAGCCGCAATGATCAGGAATGTGGTCGTAACATCTGATCCTGCAAAGGTCCACAATGTCGCTCCCTGAGGCAGCAGACCTGCGAACAGGAAGTTGATGGCATTGGAGAGTGCAGGGCCTTCCCAGGCAGCTACACCCAGATAAGCCAATGTGATCATCCAGCCTGTAAACCAGGATGCGTTGTATCCCATCGCTCTGTATGAGAATACGAGTTCTCCGCCTGACAGTGGCAGCATCGGTGTCAGTTCTGCATAAGTCAGTCCTACGAAGATTGCCATCAAGCCGCCGAATCCGAAGGCGATCATAGCGCCCAGGCTTCCGCCGTTTCCTACCCATGAACCAGCCAGCATGATCCAGCCCCAGCCGATCATGGTACCGAAGGCCAGTGCCAGAATATCCTTCATGTTAAGGGATTTTTGTAATTCATGTCTTTCTTGCATGTATTTGTTCTCCTATATTTTCTGAAATATCTGCTTTAGCAGTTCTGCCCCTTATTTAGCAGCTTCTGCCAGAGCTTCTTCGAAGATCTTCAGACCGGCTTCCAGCTGCTCGTCCGTTGCGACCAGCGGGCAAAGGATTCGGATGACGTTGTTGAACGTTCCTGCTGCCTCCAGCATCAGGCCCTTGTTCATCGCGTTCTGTACGATCTTTCCTACGATCTCTGCATCCGGTGTCTTCTTCTCGTCCTTGATGAATTCGATACCCATCATCGCGCCGGTTCCTCTGACGTCGCCGATGCACGGATACTTCTTCTGCATTTCTTTGAAGCCGTTTCCGAGTACCTCTGCAATGTGCAGCGCCTTGCCCGGGAAGTCGTCTCTGGTCATGACCTCGATGACCTTCAGTGCGGATACTGCCGCCAGTGCGTTCGCTCCGTACGTTCCGCCGATCGTTCCAGGGTGCACCTTGTCCATGATCTCTTTTCTCGCTACGATCGCGGAGAGCGGAATACCGCCTGCGATGGACTTCGCTGTCGTCATGATGTCAGGTGCGCAGCCTGCTTCCTTGTAGTACTCG